>JAGQGA010001156.1 GCA_020432595.1 Anaerolineales bacterium
AGGCTGATGGTGAGATTGGTGGGGCCACAGTTGTTGAATTTTTGCGGGATGATGTGGAGGTTGTCGAGGGTGATGGCATCAGGCAATGGGTCGGGTGTTGCAGTGGGGGCAGGGAATGTGGGGGTAGGTGAAACGGCCGTTTCTGCTGTGGCCGTTGTGGGAATGGTGGTAGGAAATGGGGAAAAAACGGCCGTTGGTGTCGCTGTTGCTGGTCGCACCACAGTAGGCAAGCCCGTCAGGTTAGGTGTGGGTAGTGCTGGTGGCAGTGGTGTCGTAATGGCAACCAACACCGATGGCGGTAAATAAAAGCGCCAGCGTCCCGGAATGTTTGCTATGATCTGAGGCGCAAAAAACCAGCCCGCTACATTACTTGCCAGCAGCACCGCAAGCCATAAACCAAGGCGGACCCGTCGCGTCATGGCACAAGCATAGCGCAATTTAGAGTGGTTGAAAATGATGCGAAAAAAGGCTTGGCTCCCCCCGATCAACAGGGTAAACATCATCACAACATGTTATGGTTGCGGCACAACACGTGAATGCCCATTCAATGATTTGGCAGGCTGCTTTGTGCGCTTCCGCACCTCAATCAGCGATTGAATA
>JAGQGA010001157.1 GCA_020432595.1 Anaerolineales bacterium
TGGACGGCCAGGGGGTTCCCAGGGTAACAGGTTCCGGATTTTTTGACAGGATGGGCAGGACGTACTACTTTTAAGTGGTGCGTTTTTCAGACAGGATGGACGGCTACCCATCTAAGGTTGGACAGAAGTTGCCGGGTTGTGTACGGCGTACGAAAGCTCCCCGGGCTGTCCAACGTTAGAATGGTAGCCGGATGGACAGGATTTACCCTGTGCCATAGGGCAGCATGGACGCCCGGGGGATTCTCAGGGTAACAAGTTCCTGGTTTTTTGACAGGATGGGCAGGCTGCTTTTTTAGACAGGATTTACAGGATTTACAGGATTTACAGGTTAGGGAAAAATATGCCCTATAGGGTCTCTTTCCACCCCGCTTGCCCAAACGCCCGGAACCTGTCATCCTGTTCATCCTGTCTACTCTGCCCCATCAAGTGGCTGAAGCAAGCCCCCCCAAACCTGTTCATCCTGGATCAGAAACTGAAACCGACCGAAGCCTGCAGCGTGAGGTTGCGGTCCTTATCGTCCCGGAAGATCAGGTTGTTGTCCTCGTCGAGGGTACGGCGGGAGGGGTCGCTTTCGGTTTTGGTTAGGTCGGACAGGCCGTA
>JAGQGA010001158.1 GCA_020432595.1 Anaerolineales bacterium
CACCAAGTGGCCATGTGGATTGTCAATGTACAGCAGGTCGGTGATGGTGGGAACGGCCGTTTCCTGCAACCGTTTGATCCAATTTGCTTCGGCGGCGGCAGACGGCCGTTGTCCCACAATCGTCACAAGGCTGCCCCGGCTTTTCGGCTGGGGCGGCACCAAAAATTCAACGATTTCAGGGCGGCTAAGGGGAATGCCAACGATGGCAAATTGCAGAGGTTTTGACATGCCCCTAGTTTACGCCAAATGTAGCAAAATCACCCGTGCAAACTACTGGTAAGTTGGCAGCCAATCCCCGTGCGCTTCAATCAGATCATCCACCAGCGCATGAATTTGGGTCAGGTCTAATTCAGCGGCAGTGTGTGGGTCCAGCATGGCGGCATGGTAGATGTGCTCGCGCTTGCCAGTAACGGCCGCTTCCACTGTTAACGCCTGGACGTTGATGTTGGTCTGCATCAACGCGGCCAGATGGGGCGGCAGGCTGCCAATCTTGGTGGGCTGGATGCCGTTGTGGTCTACCAGGCAAGGTAGCTCCACGCAGCAGCCAGCGGGCAGGTTGTCGATGAGGCCATTGTTGGGCACGTTGCCGTAGATAACGCG
>JAGQGA010000115.1 GCA_020432595.1 Anaerolineales bacterium
CACGCAAATTACCAACAACGGCGTTGGTTTTATGGCTTACCTTCATCGGAGCTTTTTGCATTACAAGGATGCCCGCTTGGGATTGGCCAAGCTAGGGTTTTGGTGGCTGCGCGCCTGGCTGCTCGGCCGTCTTGTGTCTACGACGTTGCAGCCAGAGACGCGGAAACGGAGCCTGGCAAGGGCGGAGTGCAAGGGTTCGCTGATTGGCTTGAAACGGTACCCGCAGGCGTGTCAGCAGGTGGCTGAGGTGGTGGCAACGTATGGCGAGCAGCCAGCGTTGGTGCTGGATGGGGCTGTGGCGATGGGGGAGAAACGGCCGTTAAAAGGCGGCACCGCCGTCTGCAACATTGACCTCAGCCAGCCGCTACAGCCCTTAGGCGATGAAGTCGCAGCCTACGCTCGCGTCCGCCTCTATGTCACCTGCGGTCCGTTTACAGTAGGACAGGTTGAATTTGAAAATGGGTATCAGCAGGTTGGTGTCCAACGTTTGCGCCGGATTATCGCCGCAAATTTTAGCCTGAAGCTGTTTGACCTGGCCGAGAAAGTGGGCGAAGATGCTGTATTAGCAACATTGCAAGCGGGGTTGAGCCAACATTATGGGTGGCAGGGGGGAGAAACGGCCGTTTCTGCTCCCCCAAACAAACTACCCAACCACCTATCCGCCTCCATCGTCATTGCCACCTTTGACCGCCCCGACGATTTGCGTAGCTGCCTCCACAGCCTGAGCCAATTGGAAACGGAGCGTCCAGTTGAAATTGTCGTCGTGGACAATCATCCCAGTTCAGGTCTCACCCCGCCCGTCGTCGCCGATTTCCCCCACGTTATCTTGGTCAATGAAACCCGCCAGGGGCTTTCCTATGCCCGCAACACCGGAATCACGACCAGCAGCGGCGACATTGTGATTGCTACGGATGACGACGTGGAAGTGCCACCGCAATGGCTCGAAACCTTGATCGCCCCCTTCATCCGTCCAGAAGTGATGATCGTCACCGGCAATGTCTTCCCCAAATTGCTGGACAACAGCGCCCAACAGGGGTTTGAGCAATATGGCGGGCTGGGGCGGGGGTTCCAACCCAAGGAAGCCAACCGAGAATGGTTTGAATCCTTTATCTTTGCCGGAGTTCGCACCTGGGAGCTGGGAGCCACCGCCAACGCCGCCTTTCGCGCCTCCATTTTTGCCGATGCCGACATTGGCCTGATGCACGAAGCATTGGGGGCGGGGATGCCCACAGGCGTGGCCGAAGACACCTATCTTTTCTACAAAGTTTTGAAAGCGGGCTACACGCTTGTCTATGAACCGTCTGCTTTTGTGTGGCACAAGCACCGCCACACCATGGCCGCCCTGCGGAAACAGCTTTACAGCTATAGCAAAGGGCATGTTGCTTACCACATCATCACGTTTCTCCAGGATGGGGATTGGCGCGGGCTGATTTACATTTTGTACCATTTGCCAGCCTGGCGGGTGCGGCAAATTCTGATGCACCTGCGCGACTTGGTTAAGGGGAAGCTGCTGCGCGGCCAAGGTCATTACCCCATCGCCTTTACGGCCGTCGAAATTGCGGGCAATTTGCTTGGCCCGTGGAGCTTATGGCAGGCGTACCGGCGGGTTTGGCGCGAAGGGCGTAGTGCGCCTTATGTGCCCCCTTGCCAACGTCCATCGCTTGATGAAGAACCTGCCGAGCAGGAACTGCTTTATGAAAGCGTTGGTGTTTGATCTATGGCACTAGTAAACGAGATGACAACAGCCATAACGCCAGACAGAATGGCGCAAGCGTCCCCGGAAACGGCCGTTAATGTCGTAGTAGACAAGGAAGTGTATTACGGTCTCTGGGGGGCACAAGATGTCATGGTTGCCTGGGGTATTGATGGGTGGCAGCCGGTTGATGAAGAACACCGGCCGCCCATGACCACCTTGGAGCGGGGTGTGCTGCACACGCCAATGCGCCAGGAAGCTGGGATGCTGGTGGCTCGGCTAACCGTGCCTGACGAGGCGCGGCTGGATTATGGGTTTTTGGTGACGACGGCGAGAAACGGCCGTTTTATCACCCCCACTTGGGATGGAGATTATTTTGTGCCGCCACAGACAGAAACGGCCGTTGTTGTCCCACCCCATTTCCAAACCCAACTTGCCATCGTCCAAACCCTAGCAACCCCTTTCACCTTCGCCTCTATTTTGCCCATCATCATGGGTCTCGGCACCTATCTCTACCGGCAGACTCGGCTCAACCAGCCCAAATTAGCCCAAAAACTCGTTTACCTCCGCGATCTTTTGCTGGAACTGGTTAGCCGCGACATGAAACTCCGCTACAAACGTTCCTTTTTAGGCACAGCCTGGTCTGTCATCAACCCCCTTTCCCAACTGCTCGTTTTTGCCTTCATCTTTCAATTTGTCTTGCCCGTTAACATCCCCAACTACACCCTCTTCCTCTTTATCGGCATCCTCGTTTGGAACTGGTTCAGCGGCTCCCTTTACGCGGGAGCCAGTGTCATCATCAGCAACCCCAGCCTCATCATTCAGCCCGGCTTCCCTGTTGCCATCCTGCCCATCGTCGCCGTCGCCTCGCAATTAGTCCACTTCCTCATCGCCATACCCATTCTGCTCGCCATGCTGCTGATCAAAGGGGTTCCCCTCACAGCCACCATTCTCCTGTTGCCCATCATCATCCTGCTGCAAACCATTTTTACCATTGGCCTCACCTATTACATGGCGGCCATCCAGGTAACATTCCGCGACATCGAATACCTGCTGGGCATCGCCCTCATGCTGGGCTTTTATTTAACCCCCGTCTTCTACGACATCGCCAACATGCCCGAACAGTATCAATTTGTCTATCAGCTCAATCCCATCGTCACCCTTTTAAACGCCTACCGCGCCATTTTGCTCCACGGACAGCTCCCCAACTTGCCTTCCCTCCTCATCCTGACGGGCATTTCGCTGCTCCTGCTGTCCTTTGGCTACCGCACCTTCCAAAACGCCAGCTATCACTTTGTAGAGGAGCTATAACATGAAATATACCGTGCAGGTCAAAGATATTGGCAAGCAGTTTGCCCTATTCCCCAAAGACCAACCGCAAACTTTGCAGGAAGCATTTATCAAGGGCACCACGATTTTCAAGAAACGGGAAAAATATTGGGCACTGCGGCACATTAGCTTCCAAGTGCCACATGGCCACGTTTTGGGCGTTATTGGCAAAAATGGGGCCGGTAAATCAACTCTACTGCGCCTTTTGAGCCGAGTAAGCCGCCCCGATGAGGGTCAAATCCGCACAAACGGCCGTCTTGGTGGCCTATTAGAACTGGGAACCGGTTTCCATCCCAATTTAACCGGGCGCGACAATGTTTTTACTAACGGGATCATCTGTGGTCTGACCAAAAAAGAGGTTCAAGAGCGATTTGACCAAATTGTTTCGTTTGCCGAACTGGAAGAGGTCATTGATGACCCCTTGCGAACCTACAGCACCGGGATGCGAATGCGGCTTGGGTTTGCCGTTGCCGCCCACACCGACCCCGATATTTTGCTGGTTGATGAAGTCCTCGCAGTTGGCGATGAAGCGTTCCAAAAGAAATGCTTCCAAAAAATCAACACCTTTCGCCGCGATGGGAAAACCATCATCATTGTCTCCCACAATTTGAGCCAGATTGTTGAGCTATGTGACAAAGTCATCTGGCTGCATAAAGGGGAAATCCGGTTTCAAGGCACGGCGCAAGACACCGTTAATGAATATTTGGCTGCCTCGATGTAGCCATATCCAATAAATTTCTGAGAACACCATGCTAACATATCATTATCATTCACCTTTGAACTTGGCAAAGTCGCTTATAACTGTCGTTCTATTGGCACTATTAGGCTCTATCTTGGCCGGCTGCCAAACAAATGCCGCCGATACTGCGTCAAATGCAGAGCTGATTCCGCAAGAGATTCGCTATCGTCTGCCGGAAGCCGAAGCTGTGACCTTGATCTGGGGCATCAACGATTGGTCGCCTTTGCCAGACGACCTGCTGCCGCGCAAAACAAAAATCAACGATGACGACGTGATGGAAACGATTATGGCAAAGGACGGGGAGTTTTTTGACGCTACCATCCAAGTGCCACAGGGAGCTATATTAAATTATGGCTTTTTTATCCTCAACAGTGCTGATGGGTATGAGGTAAATGTGTGGGAACCGGGGGAATGGGAAGCGCACGGGCCTGTGACAGAGGTACGCACCATTACCGAGGCGTTGAACCATGATCTGGTCACGACCCAGACCATCTATTATGAAACCACCAATGAAGCGGGGCAGGTTTTGCTGAGTTGGGGTATTGACGGTTGGCAATATGCGCCCAAGCGTTTTCGCCCATCGGAAACGTATATTAAAGATTACATCATGCGGACACCAATGCAGCGGCTTGATGACACGACATTTGTCACCGAAATTACGCTGCCCTATGGCACGCTCCTGAACTATGGGTTTAGCGTGGAAAAAAACAGGCAAGGTGGCGCGATTTGGGTGTGGGATGGCGATGATGCCACAGATCGTGTGGAGGCTTCTGCTAACAATGTCGTTAGGCGGCAGGGAGGGGTTGAGCTGACTTATGCCAAGATATTGCCACAGGATTTTACGGAAGGGCCACAGGTGCTGTTGATCGTCGCGGTTCTTTTGGGCTTGGTCTTATTAATGCGGCAACGCTTTTTACAGGTGTCGGCGCAACAAATAACGGCCGTTTGGCTCACCATCGGTATTGGCATCGGCCTGTTTGCCCTGCTCTTTCTGTTCCGTCTGCGGGTAGCCGGTTTTGGCTGGGTCAACCCCGCAATTACGTTGCCCTACATCCCACAAATGGTGGCAACTGGCTACTATGATTTTTTCTATGTGGCGGGATTAACGGCCGTTTTTGCCATCCTCCAACATTACGCCCAAACAGCCCCAACCCGCCGCCGCTGGCTGGGAGCCATCTACATCGGGCTTGTCTGGATTTCTCTCTTTATCGGTTTTGCCAACATCCCCATTGTCCGCAACATCGGCCGGCCGTTTAACTATCAGTGGCTCTACTACTCCGACTTTTTGCTCAGTAACGAATCACGCAGTGCCTTTTTTGCCAACATCACCGGCACCGTGCTGCTAAATGTCGTTACGCTATTTACGGCCGTTATCGCTGCCGGCTACCTCTTCACCTATCTCCTGGTTTCGCTCCAGCCACGCTTTGGGCAGAAAAGCGTCAATTATTTGCTTTGGCTCACACCCTGCTTGCTCTATGTGCCTTTTGCCAACTGGACGATCCAGAGCGAAGAGTGGGAGTATTCACGGGTGGCAAATCCAATTACCTCCTTTGTTGAGTCGGTCATCGAAAAACGGCCGTCGCTCTATGACCCTAGCGAAGTGACCGACATGAGCGAATTCCTCCACGACAAACCCAACCCCAGCACCGCGCCACGAAGCAACAAAAAAGTCGAAAATGTCGTGCTATTTGTCTTGGAATCCATGCCCGCCGAATATATCGAAGCCTTTGGTGGCATTTACCCAGTCAACCCCAACCTACAAGAATACCGTGATCGCTCCGCCATTTTCACCCGAATCTATGCCCACGCCCCCAGCTCCAACAAATCACTCGCTGCCATCTTGGGTGGCATCTACCCAAATATCTCCTACATGAGCTTAACGGCCGAACAGCCAGACATCGAATTACCAACATTAAGCAGCGAATTGAGTGCCAAAGGGTATCGCACCGGCTTCTTCAATGCCAGCGATTGGAGTTTTAGCCGTGGTGATGAATTCATTGCCCATCGCAAATTCGATTATGTTGGCGATGCTACCAACTTAACGTGCGACAACTACATAGATATTGGCGACCAATTTACAGAGGGCATTGTCAATGAGCAGTGTGTCATTGATGCCTTTACCGATTGGCATGGCCAAGGCGAGGCATCACCCTTCTTTGCCATGTTCTGGACGGGAGGAACACACTACCCCTACTACGTCTATGAAGAAGAAATACAGTATGACACCAACAACGCCTCGCTCAACCGCTATCTAAATGCCCAACGCAACAGCGACAAAGCCTTTGGCCGTTTGCTCGACTACCTTAAAGCCCAAAATCTGTTGGATACCACGCTAATCATCGTTGTCGGTGATCATGGAGAAGCTTTCGGCCGTCATGCCCAATCAGGCCACGCCAGCTATATCTACGAAGAAAACGTCCATGTGCCGCTTGTTCTCATCAACCCCCTGCTCTTTACCGGCGAAACATACACAACCATAGGCGGAGATGTTGATTTAGCCCCCACCATCTTTGATCTTTTAGAGCTACCCCCACATGCTGACTGGGAAGGAAACAGTTTGTTTAGCACCAATCGCAGTGGCCGCACCTACTTCTTTGCCCCCTGGTCTGACCTACTATTTGGGATGCGGGAAGATAACTTCAAACTTATTTTTAACGCCTCCAGCAACAAATATGAGCTATATGATCTATCTACCGACCCCTATGAGACACAAAATTTGGCTGACGAAATGCCAGAAGTGGTGGAGGCCGGGCACAAACGTCTGGCTGCTTGGGTTCAATACCACGACCAATATATGGCCGAGAGAATGACAGTCAAGCCCTAAAACTATCGTGCGCCCACTTGATTTGTAGAGATTTTCAGCCCGAAATGCGGCAAATTATCCATATCTCAATAAGGACTCCTATATCTGCGAACCTAGCTTAACTACTATTCCTTCTAAGGCGCATAATGATCAATCTTCGCAAATTCTTTAGCCAGCTTTCGTTCTATCTACTTATGGCTGTCCTGGTAACGCCGTGGCAAACAATAGTTGCCCAATCAAATCAAAACCCAAACCAAGTACAGCTTACCACCCAAGAATTCCGCTATATCCAGCCCGATGCGGGCGAAGTCTTTTTGGTTTGGTGGCTTTCCAATGGCGATACCATAGATGACCAGTTTTTAACAGAGGACACGGTTTATTCGGCAAACGGATATTATTGGACACCGATGGTGCTAACAGACAACGGCTTTGTCGCTCAAATCAATATACCCGTGGGAACTTTATTAGAATATGGGTTTGCGATTACCAAAACGCAAGACGATTTTTCGATATATCTGTGGGAGAACAGCCCAATCGGTGGTGACAATCTATCTGATATGCATGTTATTATGGAAGATGATGTTTTCGAGTTCAAATCTAGGCTTTCCTTGCAGCCTGTTGAATATATCATCGAATATCAAAACACAGAGGCGAAAAGCGTGATGTTTGGTTGGGGGGTCAATGGCTGGTACCATGCACCTGCCAGGCTAAGACCTGAGGGCACCCTTATCAAAGGTGTTATGCAAATCCCTATGCAGCAGGTAGAGCCAAACACCTTTCGCAGCACCATTCCGGCCGTTCCGGGGCTGTTAATTGAGTATAGCTTTTTTGTTGAAAAGGATGACGGCACAACATACTGGGACGAAGACGGAACATATCAGTTTACAGCCGACCGCTCTGGGGGTTTCTTTCGTATTCGGCATGGGGAATTTGCCCAAACTTTTCTTGAACAACACCAAGCAGAGACTACAGATGAACCTGAAGAAGTCCAGCTAAACTTTGCCCGCTCGATTGCTGAAAGATTCCCTATTTTAGGAAAACCAATAGGTCTATACCTAGCACTGTTTGTTGCTTTTTTGATTTTCAAGCTTGTGGATATAGCTTACCGCATCGTTCTATATCAACGCCAAAAGACCGCTGCTCAATCATTATCTGCACCTCCGCCTGACCCTCAGCCAATCTCTAACAAGATCACGGTGTCATATAACCAAGATTTCTCTCACCAAGTCCCTGAAGGGTCGGAGAATGGTCAATCCAGTTATTTACTAGAGCTTGAGCAGCACTTTGAGTTACCGGCCGGCTCTCTTTATAGGCCGATGGAACAACTCGACACCGAGCAAAGCCACATTCAAACTGAGCATGACCCACCAAAAAACGGAAAAGTGGCAACTGAGATTAACTGGAAAAAGGTGGAGGAAAAACGGCCGTAAATGCCGCCCCCCACATATTTAAAGCCAACGACAGCAGCGACAGCAGCCACACCACCCGCACCAGCCAGCGATTTGGTACCAGCGCCGACACAGCAATGAGCGTCAGCAAATACCAGGAAAAGCTAAAGCGAGCCATAAACAGGGCGAAATAAACGAGAATCCACCCCCAACCGTGCAGAGCTTTGGTAAAGTCGGTGGCATAAAACAGCCCAATTCCCCCCACAAGCAAAAGCAAGCCTCCTTGCGCCAGCACCGAGCCAAATGGTTCATCTTTTGCCCACAGGATGGCAACATACCAAGCCACAAGCTGCTGCACAGCGGACAACTGCCAATAGGCGAGCGCAGCAACCACAACGGCCGTTAATCCCACCCCCACCCAATACCACCGCCGTTCCGTCCGCAGTTCACCCAGCAGATAAACCAGCAGCAACGGTGCGGTAATCAGCTTGACCAACACGGATGCCATGAGCGACAGGGGGGCGAGAAGAAAACGGCCGTTTTGCCACAGCCACACCCCCAACAGCAGCCAAAAAACCATCACCACATCCGTCTTCCCCTGCCCAAACAGCATCACAATCGGGTTCCAGGCATACACCACCAGCCCCGCCAGCAAATGCTCCGGCCGCCAGCGGTGCAAAATTGCAGCCACTAGCCCCACATTTGCCAGGTTAAAGAGCAGCAGTGCCGACCGATAGACAAAGAGGTTGGTCACGGGGTCATCCCCCGCCAGCCATGCCAGCAGGACGTTGAGCAGCGTCCACACGGGTAGCTTATCTTCGGGATTGGCGGTGTAGTTACGGCTGGCGTAGGGGTAGATGGGGTCGTCGGGGTAGGCATCGGCGGCGGTGAAGTAGGGGTTTTGCTGGTAAACGGCCGTTAAACGGCCGTTTACCATATAATTAAACAAATCCGTATTCACATTGGGCAATGCCACCACCGACAGCAGATAAAACAGCCCGGCAAACCCCAGCACCAACCACACGGCAATCTTGTTAGTGCGGTTCCAAGAGAGATAAACGGCCGTTGCATACCCCACCCCCAACACCGCCAACAGCACCGCCAGTAGCACCGCCACCCCCCAGCTATCGGCCGGCACTACTACTTGCTGCACCAGCCACCGCCACCCACCCGACGCCGCAAACAATTCCACCGACTCCCGCCCCAGCCGCCCCGGTGTCAACGGCACCACAAAGTGATAGACAAAGCTCGCCAACAGCAAGACAAAGCCTAAAATCACATACATCAATTGAGGCAATACACAGAAAACTCGAAAAATCTTGAACCGATTTAGCATCACCCAACAGCATCGCTTCTTGCTCTTACAAGCTATATTACCGGAGATATTTCTAAATTTCCCACACGTTGAGTATAATCCATTATATGAAAGGATTCCTTAACCGCCTCGGCGTCATCCCCTCCCTGCTCTTTGGCCTCAGCCTGCTGGGGCTGGGGCTGCTGGCACTCAACCACATTGTGGACAACTGGTGGCCGTTTGACGTGGAGCGGCTGGATTTGGTGCGGGCAACGGCACAGGGAACCATTGATGCGCCCTCCCTGATGGCCGCCGCCAACAGCGAAATTATTCTCGCCTTTCTCGCCGCCGTCCTGGTTGCCATCACCGGGCTAGTGCTGCCCTTTGTCTTTTTCCTCAACAAACGGTTCGGCGGCTCCAGCCAAACCCCCGGCTTCCTGCTCACGCTGCGGCAGGCGATGTGGGTGGGGCTGTGGATCGCCTTTTGCACCTGGCTGCAAATGAACCGCACCCTCGGCATCGCTATCGTCATTTTGGTGGCGGTCGTCTTTATTTTGTTTGAATTTCTGCTGCAAGTCCGCACGCGGGCCGCACAGCTACATTAATCGGTAATCAGTAATCGGTAATCAGTAACGAGGTCACTGATTACCGATTACTGATTACCGATTACTCTCTCGTATGAACAACGATAACAACAACCGCTCCCTCCTCCGCCACCTGCCCAGCGTGGACAAATTGCTGCTGCAAGCGGAGGGGCTGGTGGGGGAATACGGCCGTTTATTGACCACCGAAGCGTTGCGCCACACCCTTGACCAGCAGCGACAGCACATTTTGTCCGGCGGGAACGGTAGCATAACGGCCAGCGACCTGTTAGGGCTGGCGCAGGCGTGGCTGGACGACCAGTTTGGGGCCACATTACGACCGGTGATCAACGGCACGGGGGTAATTGTCCACACCAATTTGGGGCGGGCACCGCTGAGTGAGGGGGCAGTGGCGGCAATAACGGCCGTTTCTTCCACCTACTCCACCCTCGAATACGACCCCGAAGCCGGACAGCGCGGCTCCCGCACCGTCCACGGCGAGCAACTGCTCAACCAGATCACCGGCTCCGCCGCCTCCCTCGTCGTCAACAACAACGCCGCCGCCGTTCTGCTCATGCTCACCGCCCTCTGCCACGGGCGCGAAGTCATCATCAGCCGAGGGCAGCTTGTCGAAATCGGCGGCGGCTTCCGAATCCCCGACGTGATGGCGCAGTCGGGGGCCAAGCTGGTGGAAGTTGGCACCACCAACAAAACCCACCTGCGCGACTACGCCAACGCTATCACCAGTAACACCGCCGCCATTTTGGTGGCTCACCACTCCAACTACAAAATCATCGGCTTTACCAGCGAACCAATGCTGGCCGAACTGGCCGAACTGGCACACGCCCACCAGTTGCCCCTGCTCTATGACCAGGGGAGCGGGGCACTGCTGGATGTGGCTCCCTATGGGCTGGAGCCAGAGCCGACGGTGACAGAGGGGTTGGAAGCCGGGTGCGACGTGGTGGCGTTTAGCGGCGACAAGCTGCTGGGGGGGCCGCAGGCGGGCATTTTGTGCGGCCGCGCCGACCTGATCGCCCAGCTAAAGCGGCATCCGCTGGCGCGGGCGGTGCGAGCTGACAAGCTGTGTCTGGCAGCATTGGCGGCCACGCTGCGCCACTATGCGGCGGAGCAAGCGACGACCCAAATTCCG
>JAGQGA010001159.1 GCA_020432595.1 Anaerolineales bacterium
AGACGACGAATTGGCTGTCAGGATAGGTGCGCTGGTCGTAGTCGGAAACGGCCGTTGGCAGCAACAGCACACACCCTTTTTCCTCCCCTTGCTGCAAAACGTGACAGGTCATCGCCTCGCCATACAGTGCCAGCATTTTCAGGTGGACAATATGGCGTAAGGTGTCTTGCTGCAAGAAGTGGAGGAGGGGTTGGTGATTTACGGCATGGACAGCCTGCTTGTGCATGGGGAGATTATAGAAGATTTTGGGGGTAGGGGGAAAGGGAAAAAAACGGCCGTTTTTCCCGCCATCTCACCCTGGAGGAAGAAGTTCAACTTCTCCAAAGAAGTTGAACTTCTTCATATTTTAGTTATCTGCTAGATGTCTGCGCCATCTAGTTCACAACTCTTCAGCTTCTCACCCGTCGTACAGGTATCCATACCGGCACTGCCGTCAAGTTGGTCGGTGTCCGCACCGCCGTCCAGAGTGTCGTTCCCCTGCCGGCCGTACAGCCGGTCATTCCCAGCCTCACCATACATCATGTCATTGCCATCATCGCCACGCATGTTGTCACGGCCGGCGCCACCGTACATCGTGTCGTCGCCATCGTGACCCACCA
>JAGQGA010001160.1 GCA_020432595.1 Anaerolineales bacterium
CAGATGTGTGTGTTGATATGCACAACAGTCACCCTGTTTGGTCGCCTGACAGCAGTAAAATTGCCTTTAATCGGCCGATTAATGGGGAGGAAACGGGTGGTTTTCTTTCGGTTGTAGATTTGGTTGCTAAGGATGCTGTATACATGCCCCATCCTGATGCTTTTGTCTTAACACATTGGGTTAGTTTGCCATGAGATAGCAGTTGTTGTCCGTCATCCGTCGTCGAAAACGGCCGTTTTCCAACCACAGATGAACACCGATAAGCACAAATTTTTGTCCGCGTTTGTCCGTGTTTGTCCGCGTCCTATCGGGAAAGTTGGGGGGGAAACGGCCGTTAAAAAAATCCGTGTAAATCCGCCCCAATCCGCGTCATCCGCGATGCCATGTTTTTTGCAGAAACGGCCGTTTTTGCGAGCATAGAAGCACCAAAAGCAGTTGCACGTTAACATTTTGGGGAAATATCATCCAATGGTCTTTTATCGAAAAACGGCCGTTTTGCCTCCATAACCAGGGGCAGCGGGTAAAGACGGTGGAGCCGGCCGGAAAGACGACGTATTTCCCCTTCCCGAATTATGAGGAGACGGTGGTGGGGAGCAGTA
>JAGQGA010001161.1 GCA_020432595.1 Anaerolineales bacterium
CGGATCAATGCCGATGGCCAGGTGATCCAGCACGATGGACCGTGCATTGTCCGCAATCTTCAGGATGCTCTCCTTGTCCGGCTTGGTGGTGAGCATGTGCAAGTCTGCGATCAAAAAGAAGCACTCGTACTGATCCTGGAGCGCCAACCGCTGCCGGTGGCTCCCCACAAAATGCCCCAGATGCAGAATCCCGGTGGGGCGGTCGCCGGTTAGGATGCGTTTTTTTGTAGGCATGATAAGTCCTCGTCTGAAAAGATGATGGCTGTGTCAGAGATTGGGAGATTGAGAGATTGGGAGATTCTTGACGTCGCGTATGTGATGGGTTCCTCGCGGATTTCGGTATCACTTGACCGGTTCTTCTGCTGCCGGATCGAGGCCGCGAAATTGTTGATACCAAGCGCGAGTGGGTGAATCAGTTGCGCGATCGTGTCGGCTTGTTCTCGCCGGATGAGTTCACGCTTTAAGGCCTGACGAAGCCAGTACCGCGTCTCGTAAAGGCTGCCACGGGCGTAGTAGAGGAAACGTAGTTTCTCCCCGTAGTGATAGCGACCATAGGCTTCCGCAATGTTCGCGCCAATCGAATCCGTCGCCCGCACAAG
>JAGQGA010001162.1 GCA_020432595.1 Anaerolineales bacterium
CTTCGCCGACGCCCTGGCCGGGCTGACGGCAGAACGCCGAACTGAGTTGGATGCGCTGTTAGCCGACGCCACAGTTCTCGACATGCGGGCTGCCATGGACGACGGCCAGTTGACCTCCGAAGAACTGGTCACCTGGTACATCGACCGCATCCGGCGCTATGACATCGACATCCTGAACGCGGTGATGGAACTCAACCCGCAGGCCCTGGAGATCGCCCGCCAGCTAGACGCCGAACGGGCAACCGGTAACGTTCGTGGCAACCTGCATGGCATCCCGGTGCTGCTCAAGGACAACATCGCCACCGGCGACGGCATGCACACTACCGCCGGCGCCGATGCGCTGAAGGACTGGCAGCCAGACCGCGATGCCTTCATGGTGCAGCAACTGCGCGAGGCCGGCGCTGTCATCCTGGGCAAGGCCAACCTGTCGGAGTGGGCCAACTGGATGGATCCCTGCATGCCCGACGGCTTCAGCACGCTGGGCGGCCAGACCCGCAACCCCTACGGTCCTTTCACTACCTACGGCTCCAGCAGCGGTTCGGCTGTGGCTGCGGCCGCCAACCTGGCCGCCGTCACCGTGGGAACCGAGACGCAAGGTT
>JAGQGA010001163.1 GCA_020432595.1 Anaerolineales bacterium
CAGCCTGCTCCCAGTTGCCCCCGGCGGCCTGGCAAATGAGCAGGCAGAGAACGGGGCGAATGTTTTTGCCGCTTTTAACCACAAGGGGGCGAAGCTGTTCGTCGGCCCAGCCCATGTGGTAATGGATCATGCCATAGAATGAGTCATCGGTGGGGATGGTGGCATGTAAAACGGCTCGCATCTCAGCTTCGATGGCGGGCAGGAGGGTTTCAAACTGTTTTTGGAGTTCAGTAGACATAAGGTTGAATGGAAATGTTGTTTTGGGGCATAAAGTGGTGTATTAGGAGAGATTGAAGATTGGAGATTAGAGATTGGAGACTCGTTAACCCCTAATCTCCAATCTCTAATCTCCAATCTCCTTTTCAAGATACCATGCTATGACCCTATTCAAAATTAAAAGGCCGTGTGGAGCGGCGTTTGGGATAGTACTTGTAAATCGGCGGCACCGCTGCAAAACATGGCGATGCGGAGTTCATCGGTGAGGGTTTCGGCTAATTCGACAACGCCAGCAACACCGTTTTGGTCGGCGGCGCGAAGGAAGTCACCGGCCAGGCCAACGAGGTTGGCACCGAGGGCGATACATTTGGCAACGTCTATG
>JAGQGA010001164.1 GCA_020432595.1 Anaerolineales bacterium
TCCA
This sequence comes from Anaerolineales bacterium, assembly GCA_020432595.1. Next base: position 5 of record JAGQGA010001164.1, read on the forward strand.
GTTCTGTGGTCCGGGCTTGATGGTGCGGAAGCGGTACGTGCCCTCCTCCACGAATGCGCTGAATGCAGTCCAGAACTCGAGCTGGAGTTGTCGCGACGGAGTCAGTTCGCCTCGGCTGAGCTTGCCCGCTCGGTTGCTCACCTGCCGAGACCAGTCGTTCGGTTGGCTGACGATGTTGAACTTCGGGGCCGGTGCGGAGTCGCCGATTCGCCACACTTCGGCTTCCAAACCGAAGAACCGAAACTCCTCGTTGGTGATCTCGTTGAGCCAATCGAGGGTGGCGCGGTGTTCCTCGGTGAATCGTCGTGCGACCCAGATGATCGTGACGGTCTTGAGGCCCGCGGCGTACGTCAAGATCTGCCCGAGATGGGTGTGATCGGTTCGCTCGAGCTGGTTCTCGATCAGGATGAGTTCCTCGGACGTCGGATCCTTGCAAAGGATGTCCGCACGAAACGGGCCGACTTCCTTCTCCTGTGCTAGAACGACGAGATCGAGTCCGATCGTCTCGCCGAGTAGGGCGATGTTCTCGGGACGCGCGAGCCAGGGCGTGAAGTCGCCCGACTCACTCTGCCAGACCTCACGGAGATCCATGG
>JAGQGA010001165.1 GCA_020432595.1 Anaerolineales bacterium
TGGGGCGTCTGTTCCTGCTCCACGTCCTGGATCATCTCCGCGATCTTGCCCAGTTCGGTGGTCATGCCCGTCTCGGTGACCACAAAGCTGCCCCGGCCGTAGGTGACCACCGTGCCCATGTAGAGCATGTTGATCCGGTCGCCCACCTGGAGATTGGCGTCGTCCAGCGCCACGGCCTTCTTGTTGACCGGCTCGGACTCGCCCGTGAGCGCGGCCTCTTCCACCTTGAGGTTGACACTCTCAACGACGCGTCCGTCCGCGGGGATGAGGTTGCCGGCTTCCAGCAGCACGATGTCGCCGGGGACCAGCGCGGGGGAGGGGATCTCTTCGATGTGGCCGCCGTTGCGCCGCACGCGCACGGTGGGCACGGCCATCTTTTTGAGCGCTTCCATGGCCTGCTCGGCCCGGTATTCCTGGGTGAAGCCGATGATGGCGTTGACGATCACGATGATGAGGATCACGATCGCGTCGAGGAATTCGCCCAGCGCCAGGGAGATGGCCGCCGCGACCAGCAGGATGATGACCATCGCGTCCTTGAACTGGTCCAGGAGGATGGCCCAACGGCTCTTGACGCCCCGTTCGACGAGTTGGTTGGGG
>JAGQGA010001166.1 GCA_020432595.1 Anaerolineales bacterium
TGATCCAACCACAGCTGGGGGGCAACTTGACCTTTGCCCGGGCGGAGTTGATGACGGGATACGGCCGTCTCGCCAGCCGCTGGCAACTTACCAAAGAAACCTTCACGCTAGACGCCACCATTCCACCCAACACAACCGCCACCATCGTATTGCCCAGCCCAGATCCGGCAGCGATTTTTGCGGGGGAACGGCCGTTAACAGACGCACCGGATCTCCGCAGCTTCCGCCAAATCGCTGACCAACTTTTTATCGAAGTTGGCTCCGGCACCTACACATTTTCTGTGCAATCAGAAGTTCAACTTCTCTGAGAAGTTGAACTTCTTGTTCACCACATGTGGAAAGTTCATGAAGCACACCATCCGTTTTACCCAGCAAAAAATCGGCCGTTATCAGAAAATTGTGGAAGCGTTGGTCTACCGCCAGCAAGTGGCGCTGCCGCCATTTCGTTACCAGGCGATGCCTGAATTGGACCCCACGCTGCTCTCGCTCCAATTTGACGACAGCGACTGGCAGGTGCTGGCACCCCACACTTACTGGGGCGGAGCCGACACCCATTTTGTGTTGCGCAATTACTTCACCGTGCCAGCCAATTTCACG
>JAGQGA010001167.1 GCA_020432595.1 Anaerolineales bacterium
GTGAAGGATCGGGAAGTTCCGGCGATTGATGATGAGTTGGCAAAATTAAACGGCCGTTTTGAAACCCTCGATGAACTACGTGAAGGGATTCGCAAAGATTTGTACGAACAGGCCGAACAGCAAGCTGCCGATGATTTGTCTGAAGCGTTTGTAGATGATTTGCTCGAAGACGCCACGATGATTTATCCGCCGGCCGCCGTTGAACTAGAAATTAGTGAGATGTTCAACAACCTCAAACAGCAAGTTTCTACGAGCGGCTGGGATTTTAATGACTTTCTGCGGTTGCAGGGTCAGACCGAAGATGACGTGCGCGAAAATTTCCGTGAAAGTGCTGACAAACGGCTCAAGCGTCGTTTGGTCATGCGGCAAATGATTTTGGATGAAAAAATCACGGTTGCACAAGAAGACATAGATGCGGCCGTTGAGCAACGAATTGCTCGCTTTGGCGATAATGAAGATATAAAGCGCGGGATGCGCGAATACTTCACCCGGGGTCAAGGGTTTGAGATGCTATCGGGACAGATTTTGAGCGACAAAATTAATGAGCGCGTTCGCGCCATTGTCACTGGTGCTGCACCTGATTTGGCGGAACTGGT
>JAGQGA010001168.1 GCA_020432595.1 Anaerolineales bacterium
GTCGGATCCTCGCGGGTTGTAATGACCAGATGCATTTGCGGCGGCAGATGGTCGAGCAGGAAAATGAGAGCCTGATCAATGGAGGGTGCATCAATTACGTGGTAATCATCCAGGACGAGCGCAAATTCCTGGGGAACGGCCGTGATTTCATTGAGCAAGCTGGTCAGGATGGATTCTGTCGGCGGCTGTCCTGATGTGAGCATTGCCAACGCCTTTGCCCCAATCGCCGAATTGCCTGTTTGCAATGCAGCAATGAGGTATTGCAGAAAACGGGTGAGGTCGCTGTCTCGTTCGTCGAGAGAGAGCCAGGCAAACGGCCGTTCCTCGCTGGCAATCCATTCACTCACCAGTGTAGTCTTGCCAAAACCGGCCGGGGCAGAGATGAGGGTAAGTTTGCGGTGTAGCCCCTGATTGAGTTTTTTAATGAGATGGGGGCGCGGGACGAGGAACGGCCGTTTTCGTGGCACATACAATTTCGTTTGTAACAAATCGCCAGACATGGGGAAAGTATAATAGAAAGGGTCAAGATTTGACCAGATTTACCAGAGATAGGTTGAGACCTCAGCCGCATCTTGCAGGGCTGAGGTCTCATCTA
>JAGQGA010000116.1 GCA_020432595.1 Anaerolineales bacterium
AGATTCAGGAGTCGTTTGAATTGGAGGATGGGGAGGATTTGCTGCTGGCGTTGCAGACAAACGGCCGTAAATTGGAAGACACCCGCGCCAACCTTGACAACATTCTTGTCAGCCCCCAGGAAGGGATGATTTACTGGTTTGAGGTGTTTAAAGAGCGAATTTCGCTCCACGCCGCGCCGCTGCATGTGGGGCCGCTGGTAGAAAAACATATTTTCGCGGCCAAAGAAACGGTCATTCTGACTTCGGCTACTATGCGGACATCGGGTGCGGGGGCGGCCAGTGAAGCCAACTTTGCCTATATTCGGGACAGGCTGCATGCGCATGAGGCGGTAGAAACGGCCGTTGGTTCCCCTTTCGACTACAAAAACGCTACCTTGCTCTACTTGGTCAGCGACATGCCCGAACCCAACCAGCCTGGCTATCAGCGGTTTGTCGAAAGCGGCATTGTAGATGTGGCGCAGGCGCTGGGTGGCCGCACGATGGTGCTGTTTACCTCGTACAGCCAGCTTGCTGAAACAACACGCAACATCGAGGCACCGCTGGCGGACGCAGGGATCACGGTGCTGGCGCAAACGCAGGGGGCATCACGGCAACAGTTACTGGATCAATTTAAGCAGGATGGGGCACGGGCAGTGCTGCTTGGCACCAGGTCGTTTTGGGAGGGGGTGGATGTGCCAGGCGAGGCACTGCAAGCGGTAATTATTGCCAAGCTGCCGTTTGATGTGCCGTCTGACCCGATTTTTGCGGCGCGGTCGGAGACGTTCGAAAATTCGTTTTTTGAATATTCGATCCCGGAGGCGGTGCTGCGCTTTCGCCAGGGGTTCGGCCGGCTGAACCGGCGTTCGACGGATGAGGGGATTGTGGTGGTGCTGGATAAGCGGGTGTTGACGAAGCGATACGGCCGTTTGTTTGTCGAGGCTCTGCCCGAATGCACCGTCATCCGTCAGCGTCACGCTCGCCTCGGCGAACTCACCCTGCGCTGGCTCAACCGCGAACGCGAATAGGTGACGGCAGGGTACCACACCGCATCTTTGGCTGTACAAACGGGTTATATCCCCTGAGCTTGCCTTTGATCAGTAAGTTAAATCACTTGAGTAGGATTACGTATGAATCAACATAAAAGACGTGTGGTGATTACAGGGTTGGGAACATATAACCCTTTAGGGAATGATGCCACCACCACTTGGAATAATATTCTTGGCTGCAAAAGTGGCATTGCCAAAATCACCCGCTTTGATGTCAGCGACTATAAAACACAGTTTGCCGGTGAGGTCAACGATTTTGACCCTGACGAGCACTTTGGGCGGCGCGAAGCCCGCAAAATGTCGCGGGTAACGCAGTTTGCCGCCGCAACGGCTGAACAAGCCATGGCTGATGCCCGTCTTGATTTAGACAAAGTGAATCGGGATCGGGTGGGTGTGGTAATCGGCACCGGTATGGGCAGTTTGGAACCCATTATTGATAATGTCAATGCCATGAACGAGCGTGGCCCCTATCGCGTTAGCCCTTTTTTTGTGCCGATGATGCTGACTGATACGCCAGCGGCAACCATTTCCATTAGCTATGGGCTGCGTGGTCCCAACATGGCTGTGTCAACAGCGTGCGCCACCGGCAACAATGTAGTGGGTGAAGCGGCCAAAATCATTGAGCGTGGCGCGGCCGACGTGATGATTGCGGGTGGTTCAGAGGCATGTATCGTACCGTTGGTGCTGGCTGGCTTTAGCGTAATGAAGGCGATGTCTACCCGCAACGACGACCCAGCCGGTGCCTCGCGGCCATTTGATGCTGACCGCGACGGTTTTGTCACCAGTGAAGGTGCTGCGGTCCTAATCATGGAAGAATTGGATCATGCACTGGCACGAGGTGCCCACATTTATGGCGAATTCCTGGGCTATGGTACCAGTGCCGATGCCTACCATTTGGCAATGCCGGCCGAAAATGGTGAAGGCGCAGCACGGGCGATTGCGGCAGCCATTGATGACGCAGGTCTTGCCGCAACTGACATTGATTATGTCAACGCTCACGGTACTAGCACGCCGCTCAATGACAAAGGGGAAACGGCCGCTATTAAAACCGTTTTGGGTGAACATGCCTATAACACGCCGGTCAGCTCGACAAAGTCAATGCACGGGCATTTGCTGGGCGCGGTGGGGGTTTTGGAAGCATTGATCTGCCTGAAAAGCATTGGAGATGGCATCATCCCGGCTACCATCAATTATGAAACTCCCGACCCGTTGTGTGATCTTGATTATGTGCCGAATGCACCACGGCCGGCCGATTTGAATGTGGTGTTGTCCAATGGGTTTGGGCTGGGCGGGCATAATGCCACCATCATTTTGGGGAAATATCGTGGTTAGGTGAGAAAACAAAAGGCCAGCAAAGTGCTGGCCTTTTCTCTTAATTAGATGACTATAAGCAATAGCCGTAGTTATTAGTTACCAGCGGCGACTGCAGCGTTGTTCATAACGGCCGTTGATCTGGTTAGCAGTTCTCCGTTCACCCACACTTCCAGCGAATAATCCCCAGAGGCAAAGCCCTCTTCAGGGGCAAAGAAAATATAACCAGGGCCTTCTTGGCCGTAATTCCAAATTTCGTTGCCTCCATCTACCACTTCGCCATTGTGCCGCCATACCCATGCCCATTCCATGCCGTTTGCCATTGCTTTATAGGCAAAAGTAGCATAGAGGGTAAAAGAGCCTTCGGGGAAAAGACGGGTTGGGCTAACAGCTTCGTAATTGTCGGAAATTTTGGTGGAGAATTGGATGGTTCCCAGTTCGGTATCATTATTCAGATTAGCAGTTGGCTCAAACTTGTCGAACTGGGCGGGAAGGGAAACAACATCGGCAAAAAGGGAGTTTTCGGCTGTAGCAGATATGTTCACAACGGGGTTGGCAGAAACGGCCGTTTCTGCAACTGCCGCCCGCTCAACTTTCTCTACCAAAGCGATCACCTCAGCCCGCACCGGTTTGGTATTGGATAACAACGCCATTCGAGGTGCATCGTCAGTTGGTGCTCGCCAAGCATAAGCAGCCACACCAAAAGCGGCAGCAAATAAGACAACACTAAGCGTCAAATAAGACTGCAACCGTTTTTCGGCCTGGCGGCGTAAGAAAAAGTATGGCGATTTTTTGACATCCCGCCATGATTTCAGCGAAACCAGTAAGGCGAGAAAGGCCAAGGCTAGAAAGACACCCATTAGCCAGGGCACTATGGTTCCATTTAACTCTGACAAATTCAACCCTCTTCCCACGATCTTGATAGCATAAAATGCCTAAAATAGACCATTAGGATTACCAAACTACGAGACATTATAAAGAAACTGTGGCAATTGAGCAAGTAGGCGAGTCTTTTTACGCAATTTTTAGGGTAAATTGACATCGAATTGTCGCTAAACTGCCTCTTTTTCGGTTGATACGGCGCATCATGCCATGAAGGAGGGTGATGCTCCGTAAACGCATCGTGAAAACGGCCGTTTGTCAGTACCATAGTGTCATCAAATCAAAACTATCTTAAGACTTTTCTGAACATTTTTTTATTCACAGAAATATCTTACAATTGAGTTTAGGATGATCAAGATAGAGAATCTGCGTAAACAGTATGGATTGCAGCCTGTTCTTCAGGGCGTAAATCTCCACATATTAGCTGGGGAGTTTGTGATGTTAGTCGGCGCAAACGGTGCTGGTAAAAGCACGTTGATGCAAATTGTGGCGGCTCTGCAAGCACCAACGGCTGGTCAGGTGACGGTAGGTGGCTGGGCATTGCCTCAATATGCCGACCGCGTACGGAGGCACATTGGCTATGTTTCGCATGAACCGCTGCTATATGCGGACTTAACAGCCGCCGAAAATCTTGAGTTTTTTAGCCAGATTTACGAGTTGGGGTTGACGAAGGAGCAAATTGGGGAGCGTTTGCGGCGTGTAGGGCTGTTGGCGCGGCAGCGAGAGGCGGTACGGCTTTTTTCGCGGGGGATGAAACAGCGACTAGCCATTGCCCGCGCCACGCTCCATGAACCAGATATTTTGCTACTTGATGAGCCATATACAGGGCTTGACCAGCAGGCGGCGGAATTATTGGATCATTTATTGCAACAGGAAGTAACGGCCGGGCGCACGATTTTTATGATTACTCATGATTTAGTTCATGGGTATCATCTTTGTAATCGGGTCGCTATTTTGAATCGTGGTAAAATAGTTTGTGAAATTGAGAGCAACCAGACAACGGCAACGGATTTCTTGCAAATTTACCGGGAACAGACAGGAACGGGCAGATGAGTAAGGCAGGACAACAGGAGAGGGTGAAGGGGCAAACGGGGTTTATAACGGCCGTTTCTGCCATCATCCAAAAAGATTTACGCATCGAGCGCCACACGCGGCAAACGATCAGCATCATGGTCATGTTTTCCCTCGTTACCGTCGTCATGTTCAATTTCGCCCTTGAAACCAACCTGGCTGCTGTGCGCGATGTTGCTACCGGGCTACTATGGGCAATCATTTTGCTGGCAGGCACGCTGGGGCTAACACGCTCGCTTGCCATCGAACGGGAAAACCGCGCCTTTGATGCGCTGCTGCTAGCTCCCGTCAACCGCAGTGCCATTTACGTTGGTAAGGTCGTCAGCATTAGCATATTTACCCTGTTGCTGGAAGCAATCCTAGTACTGCTCTTTATTGCGTTCTTCAACAAGCCATTTTGGCGTGCCCCGGTATTGCTGGTGCTAATTTTAGGCACTATCGGATATGTTGGCATTGGCGTGCTTATCACGTCTATGACGGTGCAAACCCGTTCGCGTGATGTGCTCCTGCCGGTGCTGCTGCTACCGCTATCGCTGCCGCTGGTGCTGCCGGCCGCAACGGCCGTTTCTGCCTACATGTTCCCGCAAACACCCCCTTGGGCCGAGGTGCAAAGCCCTGTTCTCCTCGTTGCCACTTACGATCTTATCATGTTGTCTATTGGCTTTTTTGCCTATCGTTACGTCATCGAAAATTAAAGAGGTTTTGTATGACATTAGCACGCCTAAACCGTACCATTTCCATTTTAAACGTGGCCGCCCTAGTTGCTTTGCTTATCGCCCTGGCCGCCATCTTCTTTTACGCTCCCGTAGAGCGCACTATGGGCAATGTGCAGCGTATTTTTTACTTTCACGTTGGCACTGCCTGGGTAGCAGCCGTGGCCTTCTTTGTAGCGTTGATTGTAGCTGTTCTTTATCTGCGCCAACCGCAAACCAAATGGGACACCATTGGTTTAGCCTCTATTGAGATTGGGGTAGTTTTTCTCACCATGGCAACCATAGCCGGGTCAGTTTGGGGCAGACCCGCCTGGAACACCTGGTGGCTTTGGACTCCGCGCCTAACTACTGTAACGGTTGCTTGGCTCACCTATGTTGCCTACTTCATGCTGCGCGGCGCGATTGATGATGGGCAGCGCCGCGCCCGTTTTGCTGCCATCTACGCCATCGTGGCCTTTGCCACCATCATCATGGCCTACTTTAGCATTCGCGTTTTGCGGGATATTCACCCGGTTGTCTTTGGTGGCTCAGCCGAGGGAGTACAGACAGGAGCCGAGGGTCTGCAAGAATTTTCAGGTGTTGACTCGCTGAAAATGGTCGTGACGCTCAATATAAATGTCTTGGCCTTTACCGTTATTTACGCTGCCTGGCTGGCAAACCGCTATCGGCTGCAACTGCTGCTCGATCAGGCTAACCAGCTCAAGATGCGCGTGACGGCACGGCTACAAAGTGAAGGACGTTAACCATGACTTTGTTTCTTCTGACAGCTTACGCGCTTAGTTTGATGCAGCCGGGCATTGGCGATCCCAATCACTTCAATAACTATCTGGTGCTTGGCTATGGGCTGATGTGGCTTGTTGGCATGGGTTATTTACTTAACCTGGCTAGTCGGCAGCGCAACATTAAGCAAGATATTGAATTGATGAAACAAATCTTGCAGGAGGATGAGGAACCGAAAAAGAAGTAGCTGTTGTCATGGTTCGCTCATTTTTCACCGCATGTTGCTCATTCATGTAAGAAACGGCCGTAAATCGTTGTCCAAACCATAGCCTAACTTGCGGAGAAATCCTCTATGTCTGACCTCAAACTACCCAAGCCACTGCAAACCTTATCCAGCACCCAAATGGTGCTGGTTGGTCTTGGTATTGTGCTCCTTGCCTTTCTTATTTTAGGCAGCCTTGGCCAAGCCAACGCCGATCCCAACGGATTTGCCTTTGGCATACAAACGCAGCCATTTATCGTTTTAGCCGTCCTATCCTTCCTAGCTGGGATACTTAGTTTTGTTTCCCCCTGTACCCTTCCCGTCCTGACTGCCTATTTTGCCTTTGCCTTTCAGAGTGACCGCAGCAAAATTGCCAGCAACACCCTGGCGTTTATGATCGGGCTGGCAACCACGTTTAGCTTGTTTGGCGCAGCCGGTTTCTTTTTAGGTCGCTATCTTCTACAAAACCAACAGGTCATTTTACTGGTAGGTGGAGCCGTGATTATTTTGTTTGGCGTGCTGAGCCTGTTTGGTGGCGGCTTTGGTGGCACCGCCAAATTTAGCGACCAAACGCGCAGCACCGACATGCGCGGCTCGTTTCTCTTTGGCCTCACCTTTGCCGTAGGCTGGTCAAGCTGTGTCGGGCCGATTTTAGGGTCGGTACTGACGCTGGCGGCGCAAACGTCTTCAGTGTGGCGGGGCATGATGCTGCTGTTTATTTACACGCTGGGGCTAGGGCTGCCGCTGCTGCTTGTTTCTACCTTTTTTGGCCGCATGAGCCGCAAGAGCTTATTCTGGCGCGTTTTGCGGGGCAAAGGGTGGGCGTGGCATACCCACATGCTGGTTGTCGCCACCGTATGGGCACTGGCTATTTGGCGTATTCTGGTGGCCGTCGCCGAATATACCTTTCGCCGGTTTGCTGTTTTTCACGGGCAAACGTTTGGCACGGGGCATGAAATCGGGCTGTTGGTGCTGGTGTTGGCAGGGGCAGCACTTTGGGTTTATACCAGCCCGCAGGAACGCCGCATTACGGTGCAGCTTCATTCAACGCAATTGATTAGCGGAGCGTTGTTTGTTGTCATTGGGCTGTTGATGTTGAATGGTCAGTTGGCAGCTTTTAATAACCTAATTCCGCCGCAGCTTGCGGAGTGGTTAGCAATTCAGGAAGAATGGCTCATCGGGCTGTTTAGTTGATATGAAGAAAACATTTGCAGGGAAAAACGGCCGTTTTTCTCACCCCATTCTCTTTGTTGCCGGTCTCATCTTGCTCGGCGTGGCCGGAGCCATACTGTTATTTGGGGGCACGCTTTTTAGCAAGCCGCAGGACGTGGCGTTTGAACAGATACCAGAGTTGGGCGGAGAAACGGCCGTTGTGCAGCTTCCAACCGGCGGTGGTCTGTTGGCCGTGGGCGATGTTGCGCCGGCTTTTACCCTGAACGACCTTGACGGGAACAGTGTCAATCTCAGCGATTATGCTGGCCGGCCGGTTGTTCTTAACTTTTGGGCGACCTGGTGCCCGCCTTGCCGCGTCGAAATGCCAGAACTGCAAAAAGCTTTTGAGACGCATCAAAGCGACAAGCTGGCAATTCTGGCAATTGATCAGGCCGAGACCAGTACCGAGGTTGCCCCATTTTTTGCTGAACTGGGTCTTACTTTTACCCCGCTGCTGGACAGTGAAGGAATTGTGGGTCAGTTCTATGGGGCTTCCAACCTTCCCACTTCGGTTTTTATTAGTCCTGAAGGCCAAATAACGGCCGTTCACCGTGGTGCTCTAACGGCCGAGCAGGTGGACGGGTATCTTGAAAATAATCAATAATCGGTAATCAGTAAGGTACCCACTGATTACCGATTACCGATTACCGATTACCGTGACAATTCCCCCTAAACAACCTATCACCGGCTGGCAGCGTACTGCGGTCATTTGGCTGCAAAAGCTCACCTATCGCTTTGCCCGCCATTGGCTATTGGCGTTCAATCTTTTTTTTCTTACCTACGCAGGGTTGCCAGTTTTAGCGCCTGTGCTCATGCACGTCGGGTTTACCGCACCTGCTCGCTTTATCTACACTGCCTACAGTCCCATGTGCCACCAAATGGCATCACGCTCCTATTTTCTGTTTGGGGAGCAAATTGCTTACCCTCGCGCTCTGGCTGGCACCAACCTACTCCCCATTGAAAGCTATATGAGCAGCATTCCTGAGTTTAGCGCCGCATCAACCGACCCGGCCGACTGGGGGCAATTTTTGTTTGCCGCCCGTCAATTTATTGGCAACCCGCAGATGGGGTATAAAACGGCCGTTTGTGAGCGCGACCTCGCCATCTATGGTTTTGTATTTATTGGTGGGCTGGTTTATGGGGTCGTGCGACAGCGGCGCAAGGTAGGACCTTTACCACTGCTGGCATTTATTCTCATTGGCATGGGGCCAATTGGCCTCGATGGGTTCAGCCAACTGTTTAGTCAATTTGCCTCCACCCCTGTTTTTTCCTCGCTGCAAGCGATCTTCCCCCTGCGTGAATCCACCCCGTTTTTGCGTACCTTCACCGGTGCCATTTTTGGCTTTATGTTGGTTTGGCTCACCTTCCCCCACATTAACGAAGGTCTAAAAGAAACCGAGGAACGACTGGCCGCCAAACTACGGCGTATTGGGGAACTGCCTGAAGAATTGTGAGCGCGGCTGATGGGTTTAGACAAATAGGGGCATAAAATGACTTTTTTGGGAGATTGGAGATTGGAAATTATGCAGATTTACAATCTCCAATCTCCAGTCTCCAATCTCCTTTTACAGAATGCCCCCGTTCAGGATGGTACCTTCTAACCGCGCAGTATCCGCTGCAACGCCGCCAGCAGCGTCATGACATTTTCGGGGCGGCTGTTGAAGCCCATTAGCCCCACGCGCCACACTTGACCAGCTAGTTTGCCAAACCCCCCGGCAATTTCAATGTTGTATTCGTTAAGCAGCCGACGAGCCACGGCGGCCGCATCTACGCCATCGGGCACACGCACCGTGGTCAGACTGGGGATGCGGTGGGCGGGGTTGGCGACGTGGCATTCCAGCCCCATCTCGGCCAATCCATCCCAGAAAAGCTGGGCATTTTGCTGATGGCGCTGCCAGCGGGCTTCCAGCCCTTCCTCAGCAATCAGCAGCAGCCCTTCGCGCAGGGCGTAATTCATGTTGCTCGACATGGTGTGGTGATAGGCTCGCCGTTCGCCCCCCCAGTAGGGCTGCAGCAGCGTCAGGTCATAATACCAGTTGGGCAATTTGCCCGGCCGTTCCTGGCGCAGTGCCATAGCACGGGGACCAAAGGTAAGTGGCGATGCGCCGGGGGGGCAACCTAGCCCTTTTTGTGAGCAACTGTAGGCAACATCAATCCCCCATTCTTCCACCAGCAGCGGCGCGGCACCGAGGCTGGTGACGCAGTCGGTAAGCAGCAGACAGTCGAATTGGCGGCACAGTTCACCTACCCCTTCCAAGGGCTGCAGCGCCCCGGTGGAGGTTTCAGCGTGGACAAGCATGAGGACAGTTGGCTGGTGCTTTTGCAGACCGGCGCGAATGTCGTCGAGCGTAAACACGTCGCCCCACGCTTTTTCCATCACGCGCACATCGGCACCATAGCGGCCGGCCATTTCTACCAGCCGTTCGCCAAAATACCCCATGACGCCAATGAGGACGCGAGCACCGGGGATGACGGTGTTGGCAACTGCCGTTTCCATGGCCGCACTCCCTGTCCCACTAATCGAAATAGTCAGTTCATGCTCCGACTGCCACGTGTAGCGCAGCAGCTCCTGAATTTCGTTCATAATCGCCACAAACGCTGGGTCGAGGTGGCTCAATTGCGGCATGGAAAGCGCCCGCAGCACGCGGGGATGGGCATCGGATGGGCCTGGGCCAAGCAGCAGGCGCGGTGGAATGTTAAGGGGAGTCGTGGAAACACGATGGGTGTTATTTATGGGCATCTTTCTTTCCTTTGGAAGGTGACAAGTAACAAGTTGCAAGTTGTTTTAGCAGCCATTACCTGCTACCTGACGCTTGTTACTTGCTACTCTGCTACAACAAAAATGAGGCAACGGCCGTTAATATCACCAGCAGCAGCGTCATTAGCACCAGCATCACCAGCAACCAAGTGGGAGCGTAGGGAGTGACAAGGAGCGTGCCGTTCAATGCCTGCCGCTGGCCGGGACCGGTGACTTCAATTTCAAAGGGATGGGCTTGGGGTTTGCCCAGCAACGGCCGTTCGGGAGGGGTGAGATGAAAAACGGCCGTTGCTGTCTGCCCCGCCCCAATCTTAAGCTGTTTGCGCCACTCATCAAACAGCACCACCTCGCTGGGCGTGCGCGGAATCAGCCGCAGCGACACCGGGTACTGCCCCTGGTTTTGCACCGCCACCGTACACGCCCCGCCGTTGCGAAGGGTGGGGCTGCCCAGCCGGGCAGAAAAGGCTACGGTAGGGTGTGGGGGATGGGGTGTGGTGTGTGGGGCTGCTGGCGGTTTTTCCGGGGGTGGGGCTGGGCGCGAATGGATCATGGTAGGCAATTCATTGGCACTTGGAGCCGCTGGAGAACTGGGCGGGGTGGGATAGCGGGTATGGACTTCGGTAACAATGCTGACAATATCGCTGTTGGCGGCCGGCAACGCCACCCCGCTTGCCAGACTGTGGCTGGCCTGGCGTAAGGCTGCCGCCAGTTCATCACCCGTTTGGTAACGATTGGCCGGCTTTTTTGCAAGTGCCTTCATGATGATGTTTTCTACCACCAGAGGGAAATCAGCGTGGAGATTGTGGGGTTCCGGCGGCTGTTCATTCAGGTGTTTGATCACCGCGTCGGTAGGCGATTTGATGTCAAACGGCAGTTTGCCGGTGGCAAGCTGGTAAAGGACGACACCCAGGGCGTAGAGATCAGAACGGCCGTCTAGCGAATCCCCCGTTACCTGCTCTGGCGACATATAGGGTAAGGTTCCCAGCATAATGTCAGCCTGGGTG
>JAGQGA010001169.1 GCA_020432595.1 Anaerolineales bacterium
AGCAGGCTAATGGCATAGGAGAAAGTGGTGAATTGGAACCCCGGCAGCAGTTCCTCGGTAATGGCCGCCCCGCCCACCAAATGCCGCCGCTCCAGCACCACCGTCTTTAACCCGCTTTTTGCCAAATACGCCGCATTCACCAGCCCGTTGTGTCCCCCACCAATGACAATCGCATCATATTTTGCTATTTCTGACATGGTTCTGTTCCTGTGTAAATGGGACGCTGATTCTCCCGATTTTCCTGATAAAGAACGAGAAATCAGGTTTATCAGGTAAATCTGCGTCCTATTTTCATTCTTTGTGCTGGGCTATTGCCCATGTTCGCTCCTTCTTATTCCACAACGGCCGTTTTTCGCGCCGGGTTATAAAATGGCAAACGGGTAATTTGCGCCGGGAAATATTGCGAACGGTGCAGCACCTCCATTTCCACAAAGACCCGCGCCCCTGCCGCCGCCACGCCAGAGGCGATTTTGGCAATGGCAATGTGGCGCTTCAGCAGTGGTGAAAAGAGTAGGCTGGTGACATACCCCACATATTCGCTGTTTGCATTAACGTTGTAATCATCGCTGTAGACATACAGCGTGTCCTGATACAG
>JAGQGA010001170.1 GCA_020432595.1 Anaerolineales bacterium
GGTGAAGTTGAGCAGGAGTTTTTGAAAGATCCTTTTCAGGAAGGACTTATCTGCTCTGCCGTTGCGCTCAGCGTCGATCTTGTACACCTGCAGGCAGGCCCAGGCGTGCACCGGTGGATTTACATCCCCGAATGCCCACTCGTAAGCCGGTATCTGGCCATTGGGGTGCATGTACCATTCGCGGAGGAACAGGATGAGTTGATTTTTGGCAAATTCGGCATCCAGCATGGCCAGGGGAATGCAGTGAAATGCCAGGTCCCAGGCAGCATACCAGGGGTATTCCCATTTGTCGGGCATGGAGATGATGTCCTCGTTGTTGAGCGCCGTCCATTCTCTATTTCTTCCATGTATACGGCTTTCGGGAGGGCTGGGTTGGCCCGGGTCGCCATGGAGCCAGCGCGGCATATCTATGTTGAAATATTGTTTGCTCCAAAGCATGCCGGCGAATGCCTGGCGCTGGATATTGGCCAGGTCTTCATCCTCTCCTGGCTGGAGGGTGTGGTAAAACTCGCCGGCCTCCCGGATTCGCAGGCTGAAGGCGGCATCGAAGGCCTTGCCGAGTGGGCTGGCGGCAGGCTTTTCCCGGCAGAGGCG
>JAGQGA010001171.1 GCA_020432595.1 Anaerolineales bacterium
TGCGGATGACCGATGCGGCGATTTCACCGCCGACGACGGCGATGGATTTCGGACGCAACAGCCGCTCGAACGACCGTACCGTCACGTCAGGCTCCAAGAGGACGCAACAGGTCGCGACTGATGATATGGCGCTGGATTTCCGATGTGCCTTCCCAGATCCGCTCAACCCGTGCATCGCGCCAGAAGCGTTCGATGCCGGTTTCCTCCATGAGCCCCATGCCGCCGAAAATCTGCAATGTCTGGTCGGTGACGCGCGCCAGCATTTCCGTGGCATAGAGCTTTGCCGAGGCGATCTGCCGGCTGGCCTCGAGGCCCTGATCGAGCCGCCAGGCGGCCATGAGGGTGAGAAGATCGGCGGCGTCGATTTCCGTGATCATGTCAGCAAGCTTGAAGGAGGTTCCCTGAAAGCGGCCGATGGTCTGGCCGAACTGTTTGCGTTCCGCCGACCAGCGCAGCGCTTCATCGAATACCCGGCGCGCCCGCCCGACAGACATCGCGGCAACCGTGATTCGGGTGGCGAAAAGCCATTCATTGGCAAGCTCGAAACCCTTGCCCTCCTCGCCGAGAATCGCCGCCGCAGGCACGCGGCAATCG
>JAGQGA010001172.1 GCA_020432595.1 Anaerolineales bacterium
ACAACAAAGGCCAACCACTTGCTTACTACTCATACCACTCAGTCATCAGAACCACCAAACAAGCAGCCAATCTAAGCGAGCATACCATCGCCAATGCCCACGCCTTTCGCCATGCCGCAGCACTGCGTTGGCTCGATGAAGGCATTGACCTAGCTACTGTTTCGCAATGGTTAGGCCATCAAAACCCCGAATTTACGGCGCGTGTCTACTGCATCCGCACAGAAGCCCAACTACGCCAAAAATTCTACAATCGCTAGTACTGCGGTAAGGTTTTGACAAATGCTTCCCAAGCATTTAGTACGGGTTCGATTCCCGTTGCCCGCTCTGTTAAACAGCCAGAAACGGCCGTTTATCAACAGAAAACCCTTGACGCTCAATTGTTAAGGTGCTTAGTTAAAAGAGCCGTGTCTCGCCAAAGTCAGCGGCTCTTTTACTTTCATTCAATCTCATTCGACATCAACAAGTGCTTGCTCAATAATTACCAGAACTTGCTGAGTTAGCGTTCGGCGATTCCTCTCAGCCAACGCTTTTAACTTTTCATAAATCTCTATGGGCAAACTAACAGTAAATCGTTTCATATTACACTCCTCATC
>JAGQGA010001173.1 GCA_020432595.1 Anaerolineales bacterium
GCCCGTTTGCTCTCGTCAATAATACGCTCGAACAAGGTGCCAAAAATCGAGGGATCAACCTGTGACCAATCTTGCTCGGCCGCCTGCAGCAGCGTGCGCCCCAAGTCATATGGAATCGAAGGCACAAAGGCATCGTCAAAAAGCGTGCCGTCAAAATAGCGGATGTTCCATAAACCAAAGGTGCCGCCGGTACGCATCTTGGCGAACAGATCGCCTAAAACCGGCTGCAAATTATCATAATCACCGCCACGCGCCTTGACGATTTTGGTGAAAATTTCGTCAGGCAGCAGGCGCATATCCTCGGCAAACAGGCAAAAGAGCAGCCGCACCAGGAAATGGGCCAACTGTTCGGGTGTGTACAGTTCGCCGGTGAGCCGGCGGTGTTGTTTCATCTCATTGGCGACTCTGAGGAAGGTAGCGGCCGTTGCTTTGGTAATTTGTTCCTGCGTGCGATCGGGCGTGAACTTGTTTGGATCGCTAAACGCCCAGGACAACTTTTCAACACCGTCGCCTGACAAAATGTCATCGAAGCTGATCGTATGGCTGATAGTAGGATAATTGTTAAAGTTAGTGTGGATAATGATCGTGTGG
>JAGQGA010001174.1 GCA_020432595.1 Anaerolineales bacterium
CTAACGGCCAATGAAACCGACGAAGCCAGGCTGGTTCACGATGCTGACAAGCTCGACATGTTTTTACAGGCACTGGTTTACGAACAGCAAACGGGCAACCAGCAGCTTGGCGAATTTTGGCACCCACCGCACAGGTTTTATTTTGCCGAAACACAGACGGTTTATGAGGAACTACGCCGGAGGCGTACAGTAATCGGTAATCAGTTATCAGTTATCAGTGACCGGTTTGACTGATTACCGATTACCGATTACTGATTACTGTTATACTTACCCATATGGAACGTCAATTGTGGCATGTGGAACGACAAACATTACTGGCTCCGCGACTGCGCTGGTGTTGTTCGTTTGGCAGCAAGCTGCGCGGGCTGACGTTTCGCCGCCAAATTAGCCAAGATGAGGGGATTGTGCTAGTAGAAGAGGGTGAGGGGCGGGCATTAACGGCCGTTCACATGCTCTTCGTCTTCTGCAACCTCGCCATCATTTGGGTCAACAGCCAGGGCGAAATCGTGGATACCGCCCTCGGCCGGCCGTGGCGACCCGCCTATATTCCACGCCGCCCCGCTCAATACGTTATTGAACTACACCCCGACT
>JAGQGA010001175.1 GCA_020432595.1 Anaerolineales bacterium
CGCGACTTTCAGCAGCAGCTTCACCCCCTCGCGCCGCGCAAACCCCCACCCCTGTCCGTCAATCAAGGTATCAATAAACGTTTGGAAGCCGGTGCCGCGCTGGTAAGCAGTTGGGCTAAACTTTGCGGCCGGCCGAACCCCTATCCACGATTCCACCGGCTGCGGCGGCCGCCACCGCCGCTCACCCACCGGCGGTGCGGCAAATGGCATCCCCTTAAACACAAAAATCCCTTTTTGGTTCACCCCTTGCAGTTGCCCTGCCTTTACGGAAACAATCGGTTCTGCTGCCATTTTTCACTTTCCTCCATAAATGGGACGCAGATTTACCTGATATACCTGATTGATCTCTTATCAGGAAAATCAGTTAAATCTGCGTCCTATTGTTACCCTGATTTCACCTGATGCAAATCATAAGGGCTAACCACCCCCTGCTTGGTAATAATGCCCGCCACCAAATGGGGTGGCGTAATGTCAAACGCCGGGTAATAGGCATCAATGGCCGGGTTGGTGGTTGGCATCCCGGCAAACTGCTTGATTTCGTTGGGGTCACGCTCCTCAATCTCAATGGAGGCGCGATCCGGCCGGTTGAG
>JAGQGA010001176.1 GCA_020432595.1 Anaerolineales bacterium
CAGGGATGACGACGTAGAGGTCGCGGGGCAGGGTGAGCAGCACGGCCGTTTTCGTCTGTCGGTTAATCGAAACGATGATGATGCTGTCGGTGCGGCCACCTTGGGCAAATGGCACGTCGTTGCCCAGCAGGACGATGTTGGTGATGTGCTCTGGCTTGGGGAAAGGGGGGACGGGCGAAGGAACGGCCGTTGCCGGTGTCGCGACGGTGAAATCGAGGGTGGGATACGGCCGTATCGTGGCGCTGGGTTCTGGCGTGGCGGTGCTGGTGGGGGAAACGGCCGTTGGCGGGGCAGGTGTTGCGGTTTCGGGTGTAGGGTTGAGGGTGGGCGTGTGGGTGGAAACGGCCGTTACCAAAACAGGTTGATTGGTTATTGTGGGCAAAAGCGCGACGCTGGACGGGGTTGCGCTGGGGGCTGTTTGGCAGGCTGCCAGCAGCGAAAGCATTCCCAAAAAGTAGAGGTAGAGCCAGAATGACCGCTTTTTTGTGCCCATAGCTGACGGCTATTTTACCTCAGCGGTACTCAGTTAGGGTTGAAACTCAATGCCTAGATATCCGCGTTGGGGATCATCGGGGTGGGGAGCAAGGACG
>JAGQGA010001177.1 GCA_020432595.1 Anaerolineales bacterium
ACACCAGGGTCGGTATCAATAAGAATTCGTTCCATCATCCATTTCCTCCTAAGAATGGTCAGATGGTAACGCTTTTAACGGAGTTGCGCCAAAATTTTGGGCAACAACGGCCGTTTATTCCACCCCAATGTCCTCATTCCACAGAAACGGCCGTTCCCGAATAAACCGCTCCATTAAGGCGATACACTCCGGTTCATGATGAATCTCCATTTCCACCCCGCGTGACCGCATATACCCCACATCACCCATAAAATTTTGCGCCTCGGCCACCACGATTTTGGGGATTTTGTAAAGCAGTGCCGTCCCGCTGCACATGTCGCAAGGATAAAGCGTCGTATACAGGGTAGCACGTTGATAGTCGCTCGCTTTCAAGCGGCCGGCGTTCTCAAGGGCATCCATTTCCGCATGTAAAATCGCACTCCCCTTTTGCACCCGCTGGTTATGCCCACGCCCCACAATCTTGCCATCAATCACCAGCACCGACCCAATCGGAATGCCGCCTTCAGCAAATCCCTTCTTCGCTTCCTCAAACGCAGCCTGCATAAATTGATCCATCATTCTACTCCTTTGCGTTGATTTATTTAGACT
>JAGQGA010001178.1 GCA_020432595.1 Anaerolineales bacterium
ATTTCTACATCGTCACCGAGCCGATCGCCGGGCTGGGCCAGCTTCCTGTGCTGCGCGTTCCCGACGAATGCGCCTACTACAAGGAAGATGCCGGCAAGATCCTGCTCGGCGCCTTCGAGCCGGTCGCAAAGCCGTGGCCGCCTCTCGGTCAGGCGATCCCGGACGATTTCTGCTTCGACCAGCTTCCGGAGGATTTCGACCACTTCGAGCCGATCCTCGAACAGGCCGTGCAGCGCATGCCGATGCTGGCCGATGCCGGCATCCACACCTTCTTCAACGGCCCCGAAAGCTTCACGCCCGACGACCGCTACTATCTCGGCGAAGCGCCGAACCTGCGCAATTTCTGGGTCGCCTGTGGCTTCAACTCGATCGGCATCCAGTCGTCGGGCGGCGCGGGCATGGCGCTGGCGCAGTGGATGGAGGACGGCGAGCCGCCCTTCGACCTGTGGGACGTCGACATCAGGCGCGTGCAGCCGTTCCAGGCCAACAGGACCTATCTCTACGACCGCTCGAAAGAGACGCTCGGACTGCTCTACGCCGATCACTTTCCCTACCGCCAGATGGCCTCGGCCCGCGGCGTCCGCCGCT
>JAGQGA010000117.1 GCA_020432595.1 Anaerolineales bacterium
TGAGCCTGAAGGGTGTTGAGATTGTGGAAAATACGGCCGTTTTTGGCGGCGGCATTGCCAATGATGGGACGCTATCCCTGAAGAACACAACCTTTGCCAACAACACCGCCCTCGCCGATGGCAATGACGTGTGGAACACGGGCAGTTGCACCGGCTGCCCGTCATAAGCCCGCCTTACCGCGTTTGGGATTTTGCCCGTCCTGATTTACAATCAGAAAAATAAATAAGGCAACATAGATGACCAAGAAACAAGGTGATTTTGTTTCTTGGTCATTGTTTACTGTCACGGAGGCATTATGCGCGTAGGAATGATGATTGGCTATTCTGGCCGCAAGGTTGAACTCCCCATGGATTTGATCCGCACCGCTGACGAGATTGGCGTGTATGCAGTTTGGGCGGCGGAAGCGTATGGCTCGGACGCGGTGACGCCGCTGGCCTGGATTGGGGCGCAAACAAAGAACATCAAGCTGGGGACGGCCATCATGCAGATGCCGGCCCGCACCCCGGCCAATGCAGCGATGACGGCGATGACGTTGAACCAGTTGTCAAACGGCCGTTTTCTCCTCGGTCTTGGTCTTTCCGGCCCCCAAGTCGTCGAAGGGTGGCACGGCATCAGCTATGCTCGCCCCCTCACCCGCACCCGTGAATATGTTGACCTAGTGCGCCAAATCTTTGCTCGCAAGGCTCCCGTCACGTTAGATGGCAAGGTCTACCAAGTCCCCTACATGGGCGAAGATGCCACCGGGCTGGGCAAACCGCTGAAAAGCATCCTCGAACCCGCGCCCGACATCCCCATCTACCTTGCTTCCATCGGCCCAAAAAACGTGGAGCTAACGGCCGAAATTGCCGACGGCTGGCTCCCCATCTTCTTCTCGCCGGAAAAATACGCCGAAACGTATCAGGAATCGGTGGAAGCCGGTTTTGCCAAGGCGGGCAACGGCAAAAGTTTGGCAACCTTTGACATCGCCCCCACCGTTTCCGCTATCGTCACCGACAACGTTGAAATCGGCTACAACATGCTGCGCCCGATGCTGGCACTCTACATTGGCGGCATGGGGGCCAAGGGCAAAAACTTCTACAACGACCTTGCCAGCCGCTATGGTTACGAAGCGGAGGCGGCCGAAATTCAGGAGCTGTATTTGTCCGGCCGGCAGGGGGAGGCGATGATGAAGGTTCCGGCCGGCCTGATTGACGAAGTAGCCCTGGTTGGGCCTAAGGAGCGCATCCGCGAACGGCTTTCCCTCTGGCGCAACAGCCCCATTACCACCATGAACCTCACCGTTTTCGACGAAACCAGCTTGCGGACTATGGTAGAATTAGTGGGTGACCGGTAGAAATAGAGATTGGGAGATTAGAGATTCTTGGCCTCTTGGCTCCCAATCTCTTTACAGGGCATGTGGCTATTTTAGCAATTTGTGCTGCAATGTGGGTGATAGAACAGCAGTTTCGCAACCAAAGACAAAGATAGATGGCACATAATAAACCACTCATGTGGCCTTTTATCCAGCACCGCACAGTATCATAAATAGTTTCCGCAGACCCGTTCCGTGCTATCGCACCGAACGCGCTGAGAAACAATCGCTTACACCTGACACAGGGCAGATACCGAGCCTAGCGGCTCCGAATCCTTCTGTGCAGGTGAAGCTAAATTTTTATGTTGCTTTTCTCTCGTTTGCATTGATCGGATATAATCTTTTTAATCCTTCCCAATAATTTAATCTTGCTACAGGGAATAAAACAAATGACAAATCCTAGTAATCAACAAATTTCAGCGTGGGATCCTCTCGATACCACAAATACAGATCAAGGGATGATTATTGCGGCTCAGAGAAGAGTCATTCGAAATATATTGAAAAGTTATACTGGTTATTACGATCTTTTTGCCGAATTAATTCAGAATGCATTAGACGCAGTTGAACGGCGCAAAGCCGAAGATCAAAGTGGAGATTACCATCCGAGGATCTGGATAAAAATTGATATAGATAATTTATCTGTTTCGGTTTCTGACAACGGTTGTGGTATGACATTCCCTCAATTTAAACAGTTCTTAGGACCAAATTTGTCATTTAAGGATGGTGATTCAACTCGTGGCAATAAAGGTGTTGGGGCTACCTATTTGGGATACGGCTTTAACTATCTTGAAGCAGCAACAAAACGAAATGGTGAATATTATGCTGGAGTGTTGCGCGGCGGTCGAGAATGGGTTGAGGACAAGACAGAAACGGTAATTAGACCTATGGTTGAACCTTTAACACATCTCGACTTACTTAATGAAATTGATTGTGGAACTACCTTAAAGATAAAATTGATTGGAACGAAAATTCGACCTCGCAACTTATCATGGATTGGTGCCAATTCAGCAGAGGAATGGTTAAGTATCTTACGGGTTGTCACTCCTCTAGGTGGGATTTACTTGTGTGATGATGAATCACCAGATGTAATTGCCGAGGTCGAAGTATTGAGCAATGGAACGTCGTCTGTTGTAACTATGGACGACCCTTATTATCTTTACCCACATGCAGTAATAAATCGAACATTAAACTTAAAAGAATTCCTGAGTTGGCAACAACAACAAGCTAATCGTGGGCTCGATGTATCTAAAATACCTGCAAAATTCAGGAAATTAAATGGTTTATGGGGTGAATGGACTGGCGAACAAATTCTATCTTCTGGGGAAAGTCCAATTGTCTCAAGACTAGACGAAAATGAACAGGATTTAGCTCGGGAACTTGGAATTAAATTATATATATTTTTAGCATTCTCAACAGATTTATGGGACCATTTTAACGATAATGTTTTAAAAATACGTCGTGGACACAGACTTTTACATGGAGGACTTCAACTAGCAACTAAGCACATGCCACAAGGATCAACCTTGACCATCCCCATGACCAATAATATTGGTTTTCAAAACCTTGCACATGTGATCATACATTTTCAGAATGCGGAGCCAGATCTTGGTAGGAAAGGTTTCCAACCTGAAATCGTGAGTCTCGCAGAAAAACTATCAGTGTCTGCTGTTACTGCATTTCGTAGACGTTACAATTTATTAAGAAAACCAGGTGTAGCAAAAGTATTTGGTGATGAGTTACTTATTAACGAATGGATAAAAAGTCAGGAAGATCATGAAAAAGCTAGTCCCTTGATTGTAAGCGGGACAGGGCTTTTTAGACCTCAAACTGAACTTCCGATTAGATCAGAACCAATGGTCGAGCAAGATGTCGTGGCTCTTTTTAACCAAATGCTTTCTTCTGGTGTCATTAGAGGGATCCAGCTTATTTCGAGCAGTCAGTATAAACAATACGATGGATTGTATCGAATATTTATGTCAGCACCTTGGGACGATTTTGTGCATTCTTCCGAAAATCCACTAGGCATTAGTGAAGACATTTTTGTTGGTCAAAAAACTCTTAAAACACCCATTAGAGTTTTAGAATATAAATATTCACTGGACGGTTTAATTGAGGAATTTCAATCAGAAGTAAAAGCTCCGGAACACGTTTCTTTAGCAATTGCATGGGAAATAGGAACAAAATGGCAAGAAATGTTTGATGTCATGTCTTATTTAGACCACGATAACGTTCACCACAGACAGGTTCATGGTACAACACATTCCTTCACCCATTCAATGACAGGAGCGCATGCTTTTGAGGCTATCATCCTTCAAGAATTAGTTAGTTATCTTAATAACCCTGATGCCGAAAGTGCGCGTCAAAATCAAAAATATATTATTGATATTGAAGGCAATTAGTTAGTTATGAATTCATGCAACATAACAATACTTTCAGCAGAGCGGCGAGTAATGGACGTTTTCGATTGGTCAATGATATTTCTCGGCCCGCCGCCCGCTGAAGCTGGCGTTGGCTGTGAACGGAGTGGCATCTGCCTGTGAATTAGGAAGATATGACGCGAATTTCTGTACATGAGGTGACAATTGCGCCGGCCGTTCAGCAAGCGATTGATGAGCAGGTGGCGAAGTGGGAGGCGCAGCATCAGGTGGTGCCGATTGCGGGGCAGGAGGGGCTGTTGGTGCGGCTGGTGCAGCGGTTGGGGAAGGAACGGCCGTTAACCGGCCCCCGCTACAACCGCATCATGCAGCAATTCGTCCACAAAGGCGCACCGTGGCTCTCCAAAAGCCAGCTTCAGGACGTGTACCAGCAGCTTTGCGACGGCGGCTGGATGACCTTCGACGACGAGCTACGCACCCACTTGCAGATGAAACCCACCCGTAGCCAGGCCGGTGTCACCGTCGTTACCGTTCTCACCAAGCCCTACCCCTGCCCCGGCAAATGTATCTTCTGCCCCACCGACGTGCGGATGCCCAAAAGCTATCTCCACGACGAGCCGGGGGCGCAGCGTGCTGAACGCCACGGCTTTGACCCCTTTGAACAAACCCAGGTTCGTATTGAGGCGTTGGAGCGCATCGGCCACCCGGCGGAAAAAATTGAGCTGCTCATTTTGGGCGGCACCTGGTCCAGCTATCGTCGCAGCTACCAGGAATGGTTTGTCAAACGGTGTTTTGATGCCATGAATGGGGAAGAGTCGGCCACGCTGACCGAAGCGCAGGAAAAAAATGCCGTTGGCCCCCGGCGCAACGTGGGGCTGGTGGTAGAAACGCGCCAAGACCACATTGATGCTGACGAACTGCGCTGGATGCGCTATTTGGGCGTGACCAAGGTGCAGGTGGGCATCCAAAGTATGGATGACCACATCCTGGCAATCAACGAGCGCGGCCATGACGTGCAGGCGACGCGGGATGCGTTTCGGCTGCTGCGGCTGGCGGGGTTTAAGATTCACGGCCACTGGATGGCGAATTTGCTAGGGGCAACGCCGGAGAGTGATGTGGTGGATTTTGCGCGGATTTGGGAAGAAACGGCCGTTCGTCCCGATGAACTCAAGCTCTACCCCTGCATGTTGGTTGAAAACGCCGAACTCTACGACTATTGGCAGCGCGGCGAATACACCCCCTACAGCGAAGAAGAATTGACCGAATTGCTTGTTGCCTGCAAAAGCCAGGTTCCCCGCTACGTCCGCCTCAACCGCGTCATCCGCGACTTTCCCACCACCAACGTCGTTGAGGGCAACAAAAAGGCCAACCTGCGCCAAATTGCCCAGCAGCGCATGGCCGAGCGCGGGCTGCGCTGCCAGTGCATTCGCTGCCGCGAAATCCGCCGCGACAAAGTGACCGAGGATGACCTCTCGCTGCGAATCACCACCTACGACACCGATGCCACCACCGAGCATTTTCTGAGCTTTGAAACCAAGGATGAACGACTGGCTGGCTTCCTACGCCTCTCCTTACCTCGCCGCGACGTTGAACTGCCGCTGCCAGAACTGGCCGACCACGCCATGATCCGCGAAGTTCATGTCTATGGCCCTGCCCTCAACCTGGGCGACGAAAGCAGCGGTGAGGCACAGCACATGGGGCTGGGTTCGCGGCTGGTTGCCCAGGCCAAAGCAATGGCGCAGCAAGCTGGCTACGGCCATATTGCCGTTATCAGCGCCATCGGCACGCGAGAATATTACGCCAAACACGGCTTCGCTCTTAATGGGCTGTACATGACGGCTTCGTTGTAAATAGTGGCTTGTGGCTTATACTAGCAACCAGCCACAAGCCACTATCCACTATCCACCAACCACTAACCTATGGACAACCAACTGATAGACCTCAGCCACATTGTTGAAGATGGCATGATAACCTATCCCGGATTGCCGGGGCCGGTCATTTGTGATTTTCTGAGCCGGAAAGCGTCGCGGGCGCATTATGCGCTAGGGACAGAGTTTCATATTGGGCAGATCACGCTGGTGGCGAATACGGGGACGTATGTAGATTCGCCCTTTCATCGTTATCCCGATGGCAAGGATTTGGCGGAACTGCCGCTGGAGTCGCTGGCAAATTTGCCGGGGTTGCGGCTGCGCGTGCCGCCAGAGGTGGGCGCGATTGGGCCGGAGTGGTTTGCTGGGCTAGATGTGGCGGGGAAGGCGGTGCTGGTGCAAACGGACTGGTCGCGCCATTGGCAGACGGCGCAATATTTGCTGGGACATCCATTTTTGGTGGAAGAAACGGCCGTTTTTCTCCGTGATGCCGGGGCAAAGTTAGTCGGCATAGATTCGCTCAACATAGACGACACCAACGGCGGCAGCCGCCCTGTCCACTCCACCCTCCTGGCCGCCGACATCCCCATTGCCGAACACCTGACAGGGCTAGAGCAACTGCCCGACAGCGGTTTTCGCTTCTTTGCCGTCCCGGTCAAGGTCAAAGCGTTTGGCACATTTCCCGTGCGGGCATTTGCTATTATTGACGATTAGAGATTGGAGATCACATCTCTGCTAAGGTCAATCTCCAATCTCTAATCGCCAATTTCCTATCTTTGATTATGATACCCTCATCCATTCGCTGGCGGTTGCCGCTAAGCTATGCCGCCATTGCCTTGTTGACCACCCTGGCGTTGGGGCTGGTATTGTTGCTGACGCTGCGGAATTTTTATGAGCAGCAGGAGCAGCAATATTTGCAAAGCAATGCGGCGGCGATTGGCAGCGAGATTGTCCCGTTTTTGCGTGATGGGTTGCCGGTGGCAGCGTTGGAATCCCAGTTAAAGGGATTTGCTTTTTTGTCGCAGGCGCGGGTGCAGGTGCTGGACGCGGCTGAAAATGTGGTAGCGGATTCAGGGAGCGCTGCATTGGTGGGAGCCGACGCGCAGGTGTCGGTGCAGGTGGAGGTGAACGGGGTGCTGCGGGAATTTAGCCAATCTATTGCCGAAGGAGCGGGGCAGCAGCAGTTTCGTTCCACCATTGTGATTAGCGATGGGCCGCTGAGTTCTGACACCAATGTGGAAATTGTGGGTGGGGCGGTGATTGAACGGCAGGTACAGGTGACGGGCGGGGAGGATATGCGCGGGTTGGGTACGGTGTCGGAACTGCCGGTGGTGGGCACGCCGTTTGGTTTTGGGCTAGGTGGCGCGGCGGGCAGCAGTGATGAGCGGTCGGAACTGGTGGTGCAGCAGCCGCTGTGGAGCGTGGCAGGGGATTTGCTGGGGTATGTGGTGCTGTCGGAGGGGCCGGCATATGGGCGGGAGATTGTGCGAAGCGTGGCGTGGGGATGGGGTGTTGCCAGCGTGGTGGCGGTGCTGCTGGCGGCGGCGGTTGGCTGGCTGGTGAGTCGGCGCTTGAGTGGGCCGCTGGTGACATTAACGGCCGTTACCACCCAAATGGCCGCTGGTGATCTTACCGTTCGTACCGACATTGTCCGCAACGACGAGGTAGGGCAGCTTGCCCAGGCGTTTAACACGATGGCCGGGCAGGTGGAAAGCACTGTTGCCACCCTGCGCCAGTTTGTGGCCGATGCCGCCCATGAGCTTTACACACCGCTAACGGCACTACAAACGGATTTGGCTTTGCTGGAAGCAAAAGGCGAGCCGGTGGCGCGGGCGCGGGAACAGGCGGCTCGGCTACAAGCGTTGACCACCGGGCTGCTAGATTTATCACGGCTGGAGGGAAACGCAACGGCCGATTTTGCGCCGCTGGATATGGTGGCACTGGTGCAAAGAATGGCCGAAATTTATGCGTCACGGGCGGAGCAGGCGGGGGTGGAGTTTGTGGTGGAGATGGGGGGTGGGGCAACAGGAGTTGCCTCAACAGGAGTTGCCTCAACAGGAGTTGCCCTAACGGGAGTTGCCTCAAAAGCCGTTATTTACGGCCACGAAACGCAGTTGGGGCAGGCGATTGGCAATTTGCTGGACAATGCCATCAAGTTTACGCTGGAAGGGGGGCGGGTCGTGGTTACGCTCACCGAGCCTGCCGGAGTGGAGCCTGCAAATGGTAAATTTTTGCGGCTCACCGTGCGCGATAGCGGCATTGGCATTCCCGCCGAAGATATGGCGCAACTGTTTCACCGCTTTCACCGAGGGCGCAACGTGGCCGCCTATCCTGGCAACGGGCTGGGGCTGGCAATCGCCAGGGCAATTGTGGAGGGGCATGGTGGGAAGATTGCTGCCATGAGTGATGGTGGTGGAACAACATTTACAGTTTGTCTCCCTTTATATGTGGCAGAGCGGGGGTAAGCTTCTCCTTTCCGTCTTTTAAAAGTAGGCTAAGCGTAGGTTTGGCGTAGGTTTGGCGTAGAGAATGACAGGGGTAGACATTGTATTATACGGGTAGGGTAAACATCTCTTCTTCTCCTCCTTATAGATTGAGTCAGGTTTCGGCGTTCCTGACTCGCAGAAAGAAAACGGGCTGCATGTGCAGCCCGTTTTTGCGTTTCCTGATCGTTAGCAGCCTGTCGGAGAAGTCCAAATAGGACGCGGACAAACGCGGACGAACGCGGATTTGACCTAATTTTTGCCATCAAACGTCCAAAAATCAGGCCAAACCAGGAAAATCTGCGTCCTATTGTTATGCTTTGGTGGTGGGCTGTTGCCTCTGTTTAACTCCAGTATAATAGGCGCATCTTAAACGGCCGTTTGTCGGCAACAGGAACTGTGTGAAAGAAGCTAACCGTACAACCTCCGTAATGCGTGCTGCCGGGCTGGTGGGAGTGGCCGTGCTGCTAAGCCGCGTGGTGGGGCTGGGGCGCGAAATCGTTACCCGGTCGCTGCTGGGTGTGACTACGCTGGAAGCCACCGCCTACGACATCGCCAGCCGCTTTCCCGAAGCCATCTTTTTGGTTATCGCCGGGGGTGCCATCGGCTCCGCCTTTATTCCCACCTTTGCCGCCTACTTTGCCCGCGACGACGAGGACGGCGCGTGGCGGCTCTTTTCGGCGGTCATCAACCTGCTCACCGTTGCCGTTATCCTCATTGCCGCGCTGACCATGCTGCTGGCTCCCCAGTTTGTCCGCTTCTTTTTTGGCGAAAATTTGGGGCAGGAACCGCTGCTGCTGCCGCTAACGGTGCGGCTGATGCGAATTATGCTGCTGTCGCCCATTATTTTTGGCGTGAGTGGCGTGTTTATGGGGGCGCTCAATGCGCGGCAGCACTTTTTGCTGCCTGCCCTCGCTCCCACCATCTACAACCTCGGCATCATTGCCGGGGCACTGCTGCTGAAGCCAACGGAGATGGGGCTGGCGTGGGGGACGGTGGCCGGGGCGCTGGGGCATTTGCTGGTGCAATTGCCAGGACTGCGGCAGAAGAGGGCGCGATATACGGCCGTTTTTACCCTCCACGACCCCGGCGTTCAACAAGTTTTGCGGCTCATGGCTCCCCGCGTGTTAGGGCTGTCGTTTAGTGAAATCAACAAATTTGTGGTGCTGTTTCTCACCGGCTCCATGCCGCTGGGCAGCCTGCCCGCCCTCACCACCGCCTTCCGGCTGCTGATTATGCCGCAGGGCGTGCTGGGGCAGGCGCTGGGGATTGCCGCCTTTCCCACGCTAGCGGAACTGGCGGCACGGTCGGCACTGCGCGAGATGCGGCAAATTGTGATGGATTCGCTGCGGCTGGTGCTGTTTTTGGGGTTGCCCATTACGGTGTTGTTTATGCTGCTGCGCCAGCCAATCATTACCATTCTGTTTGAGCGGGGGCTGTTTGATGCCGATGACACCAATTTGGTGGCGGTGGCGCTGCTTTTTTACGCCTTGGGGCTGGTGGCACTGACGGCACTGGAGGTGATTGCCCGCGCCTTTTATTCGCTCAACGATACGCTGACCCCGGTGCTGGCAGGTGGGGTGCAAATTTTGCTGATGGCGGGGCTGAGCCTGTGGTTGAGCCAACGGCTGTTTCCATCGCTGGGGCAGCAGCCGCTGGGGGGGCTGGCGCTGGGATTTAGCATCTCCAATTTTGCCGAAGTGGGACTGCTGCTGTGGCTGCTGCGGCGGAAATTGGGGGGGCTAAACGGCCGTTTTCTCCTCAACGGTCTCCTTCGCATGGGGGTAGCCAGCCTGACCATGGGAGTTGGTATGTGGGGCATGGCGCAGCTTTGGCAACTTCCTTCCCTTTTGCTACAGGCTATCGTTGGCACCATCGTTGGGATAGTTCTTTACCTGGGCGCAAGCTGGCTGCTGCGCGTGGAGGAGTTGACCAAGTTTGTAGGGTACGGCCGGCGGCTTTGGCGCAGGTAGGTGTGGTGATGAAGATAGCAGTGGGGTCAACCAACCCCGTTAAAGTGGAAGCCGTGCGGCTGGTGGCCGCCAAAATTTGGCCGGAAGTGGTGGTGGTGCCAACGGCCGTTCCTTCCGGTGTCAGCGAGATGCCCATGAGTGATGCCGAGTGCATTGTGGGGGCGCGAAACCGGGCGTTAGCAGCGCGGGAAACGGCCGTTGCCGATTTTGGCATTGGGCTGGAAGGGGGCGTGGCGCAAGAGTCGTTTGGTCTGACGCTGGTGGGGTGGGTGGTGCTGGTTGGCTCTAATGGGCGAGAAAGCATTGGTGGCTGTCCCCGCCTGCCGCTGCCGCCGCGCATTGCCCAGCGCGTGCTGGCCGGGGAAGAGCTTGGCCCGGTAATGGATAGTTTGGTTGGGCAGCAGGATGTGAAAAAGAAAGGGGGAGCCGTTGGCACGCTTACCAACGGCCTGGTGATGCGGCAGGAAGCGTTTGCAACGGCCGTTGCCTATGCCTTTGCCCCCTTTGTCACACCCCACTTTTATACACCTTCATGATCCATCTATTGCAATGGTGCTGCTTTCTGTGTTATCATTTTTGAAAATCTGTAATCACATACGAGGCCAAAATGGTACGTACTCAAATCCAATTAACAACTGAGCAGTCCGACACCCTAAAAAGACTCTCAGAAGCGCAGGGGGTTTCCATGGCTGAACTTATTCGCCAAAGCATTGATCTGTACATTGCCAAACGCCATGAGCCGACCCTGGCAGAAAAGCGCCGCCGCGCATTAACGGCCGTTGGTACGTTTACCGATGAAGCAACCGACCTTTCCGAAAATCACGACACCTATTTTGCCGAGGCTGCACAGCAGTGAGAGTTTTTGTAGACAGTTCCGCGTTTTTAGCCCTTATCAATA
>JAGQGA010001179.1 GCA_020432595.1 Anaerolineales bacterium
AGCGGCGATCTTTGATGCTGTTGAAAATTATTCGCTTTGGAATATCCTGACATGGAATATCGACAGTTCTTTCCCGCAAATTGCCGCGATTTGCGCTTCGGTCAAGTTCGCGCTATTGATACTTGGAATTTTGATCGCTGTGATGGGATTTGCAGTAAAGAAGAAAGCGGATAATTAACCAGCTTCTGCTTTACCGATCTCGATCTTGACCGGCTCGCTGGTGCGCTGTACTTCACCTTCTTCAAGTTTGGTCAACGGGAGGATGATGTGGAATTGGCTGCCGGGGAAGTTCACTTCATCATAGCCGGGACTTTCCACCCAAATGCGCCCGCCGTGTGCTTCGACGATGCCCTTGGAAAGCGCCAGCCCAAGACCCGCTCCGCTGCCTTTGAAACGCGATTTGCTGGTGGAGTGTTTGCCCAATTCGCCGGGCTGGTAGAACTTGGAGAAGATCACTTCGCGCAGGTTCGGGTCAACACCGATGCCGGTGTCGCTGACGATCAATTCCACGCCGCCGTTGGAGAGGTTGATGATCGCTGGGATATGCTTTCCAGAAATGGTGACCCAGCCGTTGTTCGGGGTGAATTT
>JAGQGA010001180.1 GCA_020432595.1 Anaerolineales bacterium
ACTGCGGGCATCACGGGCGGCTTCGGCGGTGACGGCGCAGGTGTTGATGACAACTTTATCGGCTTGGCTGGCCTCGTCCACAATTTCGTGGCCGCTGGCAAGCAGTTGGCGAGCCATGGTTTCGATTTCGCTTTGGTTGAGGCGGCAGCCAATGCTGTGGAGATATACCTTCATGGGGTCAATTTTAGCCCATAGGCAAAAGAGGGGCGAGATTTGGTATAATGCGGCTCATGTGGCATTCTGGCTTTGAAAATAGGACGCAGATTTACCTGATTTTACTGATCGCAGAGCGGTTGTACAACAACATTATCAGGTTCATCGAAAAAATCAGGCCAATCTGCGTCCCATTCTTTCTCATTTTACTCATCGCTTGCAACCGCACTGCTGCCCCCACCGATCTGCCGCCGCAGGAGATTGTGGCGCGGGCGGCGGCGCGGATGGCGGGCTTGCCGGGGTTTCGCTTTGCCATTGACCGCAGCGGTGCGCCCGCTTTTGTGGATCCCGACCAAACCATCTCCTTTGGCGGGGCAGTGGGGGATTATGTGGCTCCCGACCGGGCACGGGCAACAATGCGCGTCATTTTGCC
>JAGQGA010001181.1 GCA_020432595.1 Anaerolineales bacterium
CCACAGCGTCGTCGGTACCGGTATCAACGTCTAGGATTACTTTTTTGGGCATGGTTTTTCCTTTTGATTAGGGATTGGCAGATTGGAGATTGGTAATTTAACCACCCACTCTCCCACTTTCTGAATTAATGGTTGTTGTATTGAAAAGGTAAGCTTTATCAACAAAAGCCATTGTCATTGCCAAGCTAAGTGCTTATGAAAACAGCCGTTTTTGTAGCGGCCAAAGGTTGTTAACACCGTGTTATCCTTGCCTTCTTGGTGATACACTCGCATTACAGGCATGGATTCCCGCTTTCGCGGGAATGACAATTATTACGACTAACTCTTGATCACTACAGAAAACGGCCGTTTTCCCCACTACCCTGAGGATACCGCTTCGATCTTCTGCCTGCAACTGAGAGTTTTGGGTAGTCACAAACTTTGTAGAAGGTGAATAAATCTACTTGCTCATTGATGCTCTTGGGTAGCTAGACGGCCGTTTTCTCAAATTTATCGGTGCCAAACTAAAAAGGGATTTCACCAAAATCACTCGGCGGTTCTCTATTATGCCTCAAGGATTCTTTTAGTTCTTCTATTCTAGCTGGCA
>JAGQGA010001182.1 GCA_020432595.1 Anaerolineales bacterium
GGGAATTGCCAGCCACAGGTTTACTCCGGCCATGATCGCCCCATCTACTTTGCCCCCCATAAACCCGGCCACCAGCCCGGCCAGCAGCCCCAGCCCTCCGGCAATGAGTACGCCAAAAACGGCAACGGTGAGGGAGACGCGGGTTCCGTAGACGATGCGGCTAAAAATGTCTTTGCCCAGCCGGTCGGTTCCGAGTGGGTAATCCCAATTGCCGCCTTCGTACCAGGCGGGCGGCAGCTTGGAGTCGCGCAGGTTTTGTTCAAGTGGGTCGTGTGGGGCGATGATGGGGGCAAAAACGGCCGTTATTACCATCAACAAAAACAAAATCATCCCCAACAGCCCCCCCTTGTCACGCCACAGCAGCCGCCACACATACGCCAACTTGCTGCCCCAAGTCGGCTCCACATACTCTTCCATACCCACTGCCGGTGGTGTCGTTGTTCCCGCCATAGTTTTGCCTCTTTTTACGCTCGTACCCTTATTCTAGCTACCATAACGAATACGCGGGTCAATCACCGCATAAATCACATCCGTCAATAAATTCAACATAACAACAAAAAAGCTAAACACAATTGCCAATGCCTGA
>JAGQGA010001183.1 GCA_020432595.1 Anaerolineales bacterium
TGGCAGGCGGCGAGGAAGAAGAGGAGGAGAAAGAGGTAAAGGGGGGAAAACGGCCGTTTTAACCGATTAAAATAATTCAAAGTCAGTTCCTTGTCAAAAGAGATTGGGGATTGGAGATTGGACGTGAGAGCAATTTCCAATTTATCATACTGTGTCCCACAGTTTAGCCCAAACAGGCAAATACAACGATAAATTTAATGAAACGTTTGTAAAAACACAAAATCTTGCGTCACGCGGGGGGAGAAGTCACCGGCCAAGCCCGACAATTCACCCCAGCGGCAGGTCAGTGGCCTGCTCAATGTCAATCCCCAACCAGTCAGCAGCAGCGGTGCGTGCTTCGATCATTTGTCCTATTATCTTAGGATTCCCTGCCTAACAACAATTCAGCTATACTCAAACAAAAATGTTCACCATTGCCAAGCTGCTAGGTAATCGTTCATTATTCACTAGACGTTGAACGTCTAGCTGAACTTATTCTTCGACGATTACTAGGCATAACAAGCCTTTTGGCAACTTGCACAGATTAAATAGGAGATATTACCAATGTCTGACGAGAGTAAAGTGAAAGGCCCCGCTTCTTACTTT
>JAGQGA010001184.1 GCA_020432595.1 Anaerolineales bacterium
CGACGAATCCGCCCGCCCTAGCTCCTCGGAAATAAGGGTAAAGCTAAGGTAATCCATTGCCGAGCCGCCATACTGCACCTCAATCGGCCCTGCCAAAAAGCCCAACTCCCCCATCCGCCGCACCAAATGCAGGGGAAATTCGCCCGATTCGTCTGTCTCCCGCGCCAGCGGTGCCACTTCCTCCTGGGCAAACCGCCGCGCAATGGCTTGAATACGCTGTTGTTCTGCTGTCAGTTCAAAGTTCATGGGAAATGGGGAATTGGAGATTAGAGATTGGAGATTGATGCAGGTTCATAATCTCCAATCTCCAATCCCCAATCTATATTTACGGGATCACCGCCATCCCCTCCAACTCAATCAACGCTTCGTTTTGGAAGAATTTGTTGACTTCAAACAGTGCCATGGTGGGGTAGTAGTTGCCAAAGTAGCGGCGGTGGATGGCACCTAGGTCGCGCAGTTTGTCTACGTAGTTATCGCGGTCTTTGACAAAGATGTTGAGCTTAACGATGTCGGTCATTTGCCCGCCTGCCTGGGTGACGACCAGTTGAAAGTGGCGCAAAATTTCTTCGTATTGCAACAGCAGGT
>JAGQGA010001185.1 GCA_020432595.1 Anaerolineales bacterium
TATTGCTCGAAAAGCTGTGCCTCGGGCATCTGGAAGACCAGCCCAACCTGGCGGCGCACGGCGCGCATGTCCACCTTGGGGTCGTTGAGATCCTGGTCGAGGACGACAACCCTGCCGTCATGCGCGCGCAGCAGCCCGTTGAAGTGCTGGATCGCCGTCGACTTGCCGGAGCCCGTATGCCCCAGCACCCCCACGATCTCGCCGGGATAGACGTCGATGTTGATATCGCTGATCGCCATCACCTCCAGCGGCGTGTCGCGCATGTAGTAGTGGACGACATGCTGGAGAGAGAGGAGGGGAGATTGGGAGATTGGGAGATTGGGAGACTGGGAGACTGGGAGAGGGGGAGAGGGGGTATCTCTATCTAGTGTGTGGTCCGCGTTCGGATAATCTTCGTTCGCATCGACCGTTGACCGTTGACCGTTGACAATTGGCCATTGTCCTTCTTCACAGCAATTCGCCACCGCCTCCGCCACCTCTTCCGGCGTCAGCAGATCGGCCCGGAAGCCAGGAAATTGTTGGTGCATGGCCAGGGCCAGCTCGCTCACATGCGGCACGTCCAGGTGCAGTTCGCGCAGGCGGTCG
>JAGQGA010001186.1 GCA_020432595.1 Anaerolineales bacterium
TCGGCGGAAATATTGATCTCTGCCCTCGCTATCATGAAAGCGGGTGGCGCGTATTTGCCCATTGACCCGGAATATCCTCAACCGCGTATCGACTTCATGCTGGCCGACAGTGATGCAAAATGGCTGTTGTCCCAAGCGGAATTGCGCGAGAAGGCCGGCGCGTTTGCCGGCGCGTGGCTGGATGTCCACGATCCTGCGCTCTACGCCGGATCGTCCGCGCCTCTGGAACGGGTGAGCGGCCCGGAACATCTGGCCTACATCATCTACACCTCCGGCTCCACCGGCCAGCCTAAGGGGGTGATGATCGAGCAGCGCAATCTGATCAACGTGTGCTTCGGTGAAAATCGGGAGAACGCCTTGACGGCTGACGACGCCATTGCCAACTATGTCAGTTTCAGCTTCGATCCATCGGTCATTGGTCTGTTTCCACCGTTGCTGGTCGGCGCTGCCGTCTATCTGATTCCCGATGAATTGCGACTGGCTCCCGAAGCCCTCAGCGCTTGGCTTGAAGAACACGGCGTCACGCTGACCATTTTCCCAACCCAGTTCGGCGAGCAGTTCATGCAACTGACGCAGAACCAGT
>JAGQGA010001187.1 GCA_020432595.1 Anaerolineales bacterium
TACGGTGCCTACATTGCCATAGAAACGGCCGCTCCCGAAGATCCCCTCAGCTGGCTAGACCGGCTGGCCCAGGGCGAAGGCCCCGCCATTGAAGAACCGCCCACCATGCGCTGGAACACAGAAATAACCGAGGATGAGGAGAATGAGTAAATTATTTGTGCTGTTGGGAGCTGCGTTTATGGTTTTGGGAGTCGGCGCAGGTGCGTTTGGCGCGCATGGCCTGAGCAGCTATTTTGAACGATTTCCCAATTTAGAAGCGACGTTTGAAACGGCCGTGCGCTACCACATCTACCACGCCCTGGCCCTCTTCGCCGCCGCCTGGCTGGCCGATAAATGGCCAACGAGCCTGACCGCCTGGGCCGGATATCTCTTTTTGGCGGGCATTGTTATTTTTTCCGGCAGCCTTTACCTGCTGGTGCTCACCCAGAAAGGGTGGTTAGGGGCCATTACCCCCATTGGCGGCGTGGCCTTTATTGCCGGATGGGCCTGCCTGTTTTTTGCCGCCTGGCGTTCGTAGAACTGGCGGCTCACTTTTTACCGATACCTTTTCACTTTTCACTGACAAACTCGCAAACCATCATCC
>JAGQGA010001188.1 GCA_020432595.1 Anaerolineales bacterium
CACAGTAGTGGCCAGGTAAGCACCAACACCATCCCTGCCAGCCAATCTCGCGCCGCTTGGGCAGGCCAAAGCGCCCGCCACAAACGCATCCCACTCCAACCCAACCAGAGCAAACACAAGCCACCAAGCAAGTAGGCCCAAAACAAATAGGGCAAGCCCAGCACATAACCCAGAGCAAGGAGAAGTGTCCAAAGTGGAGCTGTGGAGCCTGCGCTGCTGACGCCAAGTGTGAATTCAAGACGGCCGTATCGCGCCAAATTCCGCGCATACGTTTGGTGAATCCAGGCATCGTCCAGGGGAAAGCCCAGCTTGTTCTGCGCCGTAATGCCCAAAAAGAGCGCCAGCCCAATAACTGCCACCAACACCACCCACAATCGCCGATTGCGCCAAAAATTCATAGCCTACTCCACTCTTGCGTAAACAAGTTGTTCATCAAACTGCGCTACCAATTTGTAATTTGCCGCCAGTTCTTGCATAAACCAATCAGGCGGGGCCGGTTCCCGGCGCTCGTCAATGATAATCAGCGCCGTTTGCCGACCAAACAGTGCGCTCAAATTGTGCGTTGCTTCTAAATCATAAGGC
>JAGQGA010000118.1:0-2978 GCA_020432595.1 Anaerolineales bacterium
CATTTTTGGCCTTTACCCTCGCAAGGGGGCGATGCTGCCCGGCAGCGATGCCGACCTGGTGGTGGTGGACATGGACAAGCCGTGGACGCTGACGGCCGACCAGCTTTTTCAGCGCAATAAGCACAGTGCCTTTGTGGACTATACTTTCCAGGCTGCGGTTCTGCAAACCATCCGTCGCGGCGAAACTATCTATGCCAACGGCCAAATCAAGGCTCGGCCGGGTTCAGGGCAACTACTTGTTTGTTCGCATGTCTTGACGTGAAAGAGACACCTCAAAGGTTTCGGAAAACCTTTGAGGTCTCCCCAAAGCGAAACACGTTCCACAACCCAAAATAATTTTGACAAGGGGCAGTTCACTGGCTATAATTCTCTTTCGTGTTTACGCGGGTCAACCAACCACTGCCCGTGAAACTTAATAACCTACACCACAATCGGCATCCCCTTAGGTGCCGATTCTTTTTGGAGGCAAACGTGTACGCAATTGTAGAAAGTGGTGGCCGGCAATACCGCGCCGAAGAAGGTCTCAGCTTCTCGGTTGAGAAACTGCCTTATGAAGTCGGTGATGTGATCGAACTGGCAAACGTACTCCTTCTGGCGACAGAAGATGGCGTTCAAGTTGGACAACCCACCGTCTCTGGCGCAAAAGTAAAGGCTACCGTAGTTGATCAATACCGTGGCAAGAAGATCTTTGTTTGGAAATACCGCCCCAAGCAGCGGTATCGTAACCGCAAGGGGCATCGGCAAAGCTACACCAAGCTGCGCGTTGATGAGATTATTGCAGGATAATTAGTTCTTCAGGCATTTGCCTGAGTAGGAGGCATCATCATGGCACATAAAAAAGGTGCTAGTTCAACAAAAAACGGCCGTGACAGTAATTCCAAACGGTTGGGTGTGAAGCGCTATGGCGGTGAACTGGTCATTCCCGGTAACATCATTGTGCGTCAAAAAGGCACCAAATTTCATCCTGGCAACCACGTCGGGCTGGGCAAAGATTATACCATCTATTCGCTTGTGGAAGGCCAGGTTAAGTTTGAAACCAAGCTGGGCCGTAAGGTTGTTAGCGTATATCCGGTGGAGGGGTAGAGGATGAGAAAAGATATTCACCCGAAATGGTACCCTGATGCTAAAGTGCTGGTGGAAGGCGAGGTCGTTATGACCGTTGGATCTACCCAGCCAGAGATCAATGTTGAAATTTGGTCTGGTACACATCCGTTCTACACTGGTACCCAGCGTTTGCTCGATACCGAAGGGCAAGTTGATCGCTTTATGCGTCGTTTGCAGCGGCGTGAAGAGCTGCAAAAAGAAGCCGCCGTGGCGGAAGAGAAGCGGGACGCACGCAACTTGGAAGTGGGTGCAATGGCTTTGGGTACGCGGGCAACCAATGCTCTGATCGAAGCTAACGTGACAACCATTGGTGATGTGCTAAATCTGCTGAACCAGGGTGAGGACAATTTGCTGGCTCTCCCAGGCGTTGGGCAAAAAGCACTGATTGACATTCGGCGATTTTTACGCGCTGAGGAGTTGATTGATTAGCTCTGCAGCGGGCTGATTGAGCAAAAATAAAAGGGCAGATGCGCTACATCGTATCTGCCCTTTTCTGTTTTGAGAAGAGAGGCATGGCAAGACATACCAAGGGGCGCATTGAAATAGTGTGCGGCAGTATGTTCAGTGGCAAGACAGAGGAGTTGATTCGGCGGGTACGCCGGGCGGTCATTGCCAAACAGAAGGTGCAGGTGTTTAAGCCGGTGATTGATGATCGGTATCATGTGCAGCGGGTGACATCGCACAATGGGAGTGATTTTGAGGCGGAGCCGGTAGATATGCCGGCCGACATCTTAACCCGATTGGAACCAGACACAACCGTGGTGGCGATTGACGAGGTGCAGTTTTTTGCCCCGGATATTGTGGGCGTGTGTGAAAAGCTGGCAGAACAAGGGAAGCGAGTCATTTGCGCGGGGCTGGATATGGATTTTCGCGGCGTGCCGTTTGGCCCTATGCCTGATTTGCTGGCACGGGCGGAGGATGTGCATAAGCTGCACGCGATTTGTGTGGTGTGTGGGGAGGAGGCGAGCCGGACGCAGCGGTTGATTAACGGCCGTCCTGCGGCCATTGATGACCCCATTGTCTTGGTGGGGGCGGCTGAAGTCTATGAAGCACGCTGCCGTGAGTGCCATGCGGTAGCGTCAGCCCAAAACGGAGTCCATTCATGAAAGATTTGTACGATGACATTGACCATGTTCTGATTGATGAGGCAACCCTGCAAAAGCGCATTCAAGAGTTGGCTGCCACTATTACCGCTGACTATGATGGGATTGAAGATTTGATGCTGTTGGCGGTGCTAAAAGGGAGCTACATGTTCTTGGCAGATTTGAGCCGCTCGCTGCGCCGTCCCCACGCTGTTGATTTTATGGGGGTTTCCAGCTACGGGGGCGGGACAAAGAGCAGCGGTGCGGTGCGGATCATGATGGATTTGAAGGAGCCAATTGAGGGACGCAATGTCGTGATTGTGGAGGACATCATTGATAGCGGCCATACGTTGTCATATTTGCGGCGTACCCTGCTGGCGCGGAATCCCCGTTCGCTGCGTATTTGTTCGCTGTTGAGCAAACCGGTGCGGCGGGAAGTGGAGGTGCCGATGGATTATATTGGGTTTGATATTCCCGATGAGTTTGTGGTGGGGTACGGGCTTGATTTTGACGAGCTATACCGCAATTTGCCGTTTATTGCGGTGTTGAAGCCTGAGGTGTTTGCTCATTTATATCAGTAATCAGAAGCCGGTAATCGGTATTCAGTGGGTTTTCCAAGGGCAATGTCTCAGGAAATCGTAATGCGAATGTGATGGATCTTTCGGCATATACGGGGCGGTGGGTGGCGCTGGTGACGCTGCCAGGGGGCGGGCAGCTGGTGGCTGGCGTGGGCGAGACGGCGGCCGAGGCGAAGCGGCTGGCGCAGCATAACCGGCCGCGTGAGCGGGTGAC
>JAGQGA010000118.1:3078-10918 GCA_020432595.1 Anaerolineales bacterium
GTTTATCTCGTTGGTGGTGCCGTGCGGGATGCCGTGCTGGGTCGTCCCAGCCACGACCTGGACTTTGTGGTGGCACGAGGCGGCATTCGGCTGGCTCTGTGGTTGGGCGATAGGTTGGGGGCACCAGCCTATATTTTGGATAAGGCGCGGGACACGGGGCGGGTGGTGCTGGCCGACACAACGATTGATTTTGCTTGTTTTCGCGGTGAAGATTTAACGGCCGATTTGCTGGCGCGGGATTTTACGATCAATGCGCTGGCGTTGCCGGCAACGGCCGTTTATGCCCACAGCTTGATTGACCCTAGCGGCGGCTTGGCTGATTTGGCGGCGGGGCGGCTGCGCCCCACTCACGCCGAAGCCGTTGTCAGTGACCCGGTGCGGGCACTGCGCGGAGTGCGGTTGGCGTTGGCATTGGGACTGGGCGTGGATGAGGCGACAACGGCCGTTTTGCGTCAGGCTGCGCCACTATTGCCCAACGTCTCGCCGGAGCGGGTGCGGGATGAGCTGGTGAAGCTGCTGCAAACGGCCGTTCCTGACCAGGCCATTGGCTGGCTCCAGAATCTAGATTTGCTGGCCGTCGTGCTGCCAGAAATAGCGGCACTGGACGATGTGGCGCAGTCGCCGCCGCACCATGAGCCGGTGTTGGCGCATGCAGTCAGCGTGCTGCACTGGCTGATGGCGGTGGAGCGAGCCATTGTAGGGCAGGAACCAACGCTGGCGGCGGTGACAGAGGCACTGGCTCCGTGCGCCGATGCATTGCAGCAGCATTGGGAACGGGGGGTGGATGGGGGGATAAAGGGCCGTTTGCTGCTGCGGCTGGGGGCGTTGTTCCACGATGTGGGCAAACCAGCAACGCAAACGATGGAAGAAAACGGCCGTATTCGCTTTTTGGGGCATGAAACTGTGGGCGCGGAGCTGGCCGAGGGGCGAATGCGGCAGTTGGCGTTTAGCAATGAAGCGATTGACCATGTGCGGCTGTTGGTAAGCGGCCATATGCGCCCGCTTAATCTGGCACAGGGTGGCTCTTTGTCCCGCCGTGCGGTCTATCGTTACTTTCGCCAAACGCGGCTGGCAGGGCTAGATATTGCTGTGCTGTCGCTGGCCGACCATTTGGCAACCTACGATGGCCCCGGCGAGGCCGAAGCGTGGGCGCGGTTGCTGAAAATTACAGGGCAGCTTTGCTACCATTACATTCACACTCATGCAGAAACGGTTGCGCCGCTGCCGCTGCTAAACGGCCGTCAACTCATGGATGCCCTACAGCTTGAGCCGGGGCCAGAAATTGGGCGTTTGTTGCGTTTGATTGAGGAAGGTCAGGCGGCAGGTGAGATCACGTCGCTGGAAGAGGCATTAGCGTTTGCTAGGCAGTCAAGTCAGTGAACGTGAGTGAAGGATGTCAATTGCTGATGCGTTGCGTCAAAAACGGGCTATACTTTACAATAAGAGAAAAATATATCTGACGGCCGTTTCTTGTGAAAACAACCTGTGTGCACAGGTGACAGGACGTTTGAGAGAGCTAAAGTAAAAAACGGCCGTTACTCGTTACTCTGTGCAACAACAACTGGAGTGAAAAATGTCCAAAGACACCCTGACAATTACTGATAATCGAACTGGTCGTAGCTATGAAATTCCCGTTACTCACGACACCATTCAGGCAATGGACTTGCGTCAAATCAAGGTCAACCAAGATGATTTTGGGTTGATGACTTATGATCCGGGCTTTACAAACACGGCATCAACCAAAAGCACCATTACCTACATTGACGGTGATAAAGGCATTTTGCGCTATCGTGGCTACCCTATTGAGCAACTAGCCGAACATTCTAACTTCGTCGAAGTTGCCTATTTGACTTTGTTTGGCGAACTGCCGACGCAGGAACAATACAACGCCTGGGAATATGAAATTCGCCATCACACCTTTGTCCATGAAAACATCAAGCAACTCATGGAAGCATTCCGTTACGATGCCCATCCGATGAGCATGTTCATCTCAACGGTCGCAGCTCTGTCAACCTATTACCCCGAAGCCCGCAACATTCAAGACCCTAAATCCCGTATGAAGCAAATCGTACGGCTGATCGCCAAAGTTCCCACCATCTCCGCCTTCTCCTATCGCCACAGCCGGGGTCTGCCCTATGTTTATCCCAATAATGATTTAGGCTATACCGAAAACTTCCTATACATGCTGGACAAAATGGGTCAGACCGATTATGAAGTTAAATCGGTTTTAGCCCGCGCACTGGATGTTTTGTTTATTCTGCACGTGGATCATGAGCAAAACTGTGGCACAGCAACAATGCGGGTGATTGGTTCCAGCCATGCAGACCCTTACGCTTCAATGGCAGGTGCCGCTGCTGCCTTATTTGGTCCATTACACGGTGGGGCTAACGAAGCGGTTCTGCGTATGTTGGTAGAAATTGGCGACGTAAAGAACGTGCCCGAATTCATAAAGGGTGTTAAGAATCGGGAACGGCTGTTGATGGGTTTTGGTCATCGGGTTTACAAGAATTACGATCCACGGGCTAAGATCATCAAGCGGATTGCCGATGAAGTCTTTGAAACAACGGGTCGCAACCCGATGTTGGACATCGCTCTGGAATTAGAGCGAATCGCGTTGGAGGATGAGTTCTTCGTGCAGCGAAATCTGTACCCGAATGTAGACTTTTACTCCGGTATCATTTATCAGGCGATGGGTTTCCCGGTCAAGATGTTCCCCGTATTGTTTGCGATCCCGCGCACAGTAGGCTGGCTGGCTCAATGGCAAGAGTTATTGGGTGACTCCGCACAAAAGATTGCCCGCCCGCGCCAAATTTACCTCGGTGCTGATACCCGCGATTATCTGCCGATGGCAAATCGATAGAACGTAGATGTGATGGCATACCTTATCTGCAAGCGGTTTATATAAATCCAAGTGGTTAAGGTTGTAACTAAAGACCTTCAAGATTTCAAAAATCTTGGAGGTCTTTGTATTTATCTCTGCCACGGTTCATATTTGTCGAGGATGGAGCCGCCGATAAATTCACGGACGATGGCGTCACTGGGGATGTAAGCTAGCGTTTCCGGGGGCATGGGGTCAAACCATTGCAAGAAAGCCAACAGCCGGTTGGCTTCGATGCGTTCTGGGGTGCCTGATTCTACCTGAAGCAGCAGGGGGTAGGCCAACGTTTTTAATACCGAAAGTTCATAGACCAGGGCTGAATTAAAGAAGACATTGGCGTTGTTTTGATAAGGGAAGATGTGGCGTTTTTCGCCGCGCCGCACGCTTTGCCAACGGCCGATTGTGTCGGCAGCAGAGTAACCACGATGGGAGGCATCGCGGACGATTCGGCGCAGCAGGCGGGTGTCGGTGGTGGGGACACGGTTGTGTTTGTCCAAGTTGAGTTGGGTAAACGCAGAAATAAAGATGCGGTAAAGTGCCTGCGGGTCAACGCCCTCGACCAAGCGCGGGTTTAGCCCGTGGATACCTTCGATGATGATCACGTGGTCGGGGCCAATGGATAGTTCTTCGCCCCATTCCCTCGCGCCAGTGTGGAAATTATAGCGTGGCTGAACAATCGTTTCTCCCGCCAATAGCTGCTGCAAATGATGCTGAAAAAGCTGTACGTCTACCGCTTCGATGGTTTCAAAGTCGTAGTCGCCGTGTTCATCGCGGGGGGTTCTATCCCGGTTGACAAAGTAATTATCCATGCCCATGGTGATGGGATACATGCCCTGAGCCATGAGCTGGATAGCAAGCCGTTTACTAAAGGTGGTTTTGCCGGCCGATGTTGGCCCAGAAATGAGAATGATTTTGACCAATCCACGCTGGTTAGCAATGTCGCTGGCGACGTTGGCAAGCTGGAGTTGGTGGAATGCTTCGGCGACCAGGATGACTTCTTGAATACGGCCGTTTCTAATCGCCTCATTCATGGCCGTTACGTTGGGTACGCCAATAATCCGCAGCCAGTCCGAATACTCCTGAAACACCCGCGCCAGTCGGGGTTCATCCTCAAATGATTGTAGTTTGTCTGGCTGCTGCCGGCGTGGATATTGCAGAATAAACCCATTGCTGTAATGGTGTAGTTCAAACAGAGAAAGGTAGCTGGTGCGTGGCACCATGAAACCGTGGAAGTAATCACGCACACCATTTAACTCGTAAAGCGTCAGGTAATCTTTGCGGCGATTGGCAAAAAGTTCAGCTTTTTCCAGATCACCTTGGGCATGAAATAATTGCAGGGCTTCAGCCAGCGGGACTTGTACCTGGTTAATGGGCAGGTCAGCATCAACCAAAGCCTGCATTCGCTGACGCAGCCGTTCTAGTTCTTCGTCTGTAAGCTGCTGCCTGTCTTGCCGCTCGCAGTAGTAGCCGCCAAAGGGCATGGAGTGGTGGATAGTAATGATGCAGCCGGGGAAAAGCTCGGCGGCGGCAGCGATAAGCAGAAAGCTGAGGGAGCGGCGATAGATTCTCATGCCGTCGGAGTAGGACAGGGTGATGGGGAC
This sequence comes from Anaerolineales bacterium, assembly GCA_020432595.1. The sequence continues at coordinate 7,558 of JAGQGA010000118.1, forward strand.
AATGTCGGCATCGCGGTCTACAGGGCGGGAGAGTTCGCGTAGTTGGCCATTGCGTAGGGCGGCCACGACGGGGCTGGTAGTAGGCAAGTTAGCGGCTTTGACAAAGGATTCGATGCTGTTGCCTTTGGGGCCTTCAAGAATAGTGCTGCTGGGAAAACGCACTTGAACGGTTTGGCGTTCAGGGGCGGGGTAAATATTGTTGCTCATTAGGAAACCTTAACGGGCATTTTTGCAAACGCGGAAGCGGCGGCAAAAATGGCTCAATGGTGCGTGACCAAGGCCACACGCGATTCAGTTACTGCTTAAAATAGTTGGAAATGAGGGTGATACTGCGTGGGACAGCATCCTGGAGGATGGTCTGGACGCTGGCAACGGGAATTTTGCCGAAAACGTGAGCTTCCATCCATTCTGGGTCTTGTAAGCTGGCGGCAAAGCAGTCGGGGGTGATGCCAAGCCGTTGGGCGTAGATATTGATGGTTTGACTGGGGGCACCGGGCTGAAGCTGGGCAACGAGCATCGTTTGCCAATCGTTGAGGGCGGCATCGGGTGCGAAGGGTAGCCATTGTTGGGGGCGGGCGGCGGCGAGGGTGTTAACGGCCGTTTCCGGCAGCTCCGCCTGAGCCAACTGATCAAGATAGGTGAGCAAAATATTGTGCGCCAAATGCCGCTGCTCATGGCTTTCCCACTTGTCGCGCTGCCGGAAAAAGGTAAACACAATTTCGCGCAGCCAAATGAGGTCAAGGAGCAAGTGTGCTGCATAGCCCGCGATAAAGACGGCATGGTCGGGTGCCATCATGGTTGGGTTAGACAGGGCAGGGTAAGCGGCAAACATCTCTTTGTACGCTTCTAAATCTGGCGCGGGCGGCATAGCGTAGAAATGAGTGGTGTCGCGGGGAACGCTGGAAACGGTGGAGAGGTCGGCGGCCACGCTGCCCAGGTAGAAAGCGGACCAATGTTGGGTGAGATGGTGAGAGAGAAAACGGCCGTTTTCCCCCTCATCTGCTAACCGAACCAAAATTTGCTCGGCAACCGCCAAGTGCATAAACGGTGTGGGCATCAGAATTTCCTAGCGGTGCCAAGCCGGGCATTGAGACGGCGCAAACCAGCGTGTGCTAACTCGCCCCCGCAGCCGATCCAGGCTGGGCAAACAGGCAATAAGCACATTGGGATTACTATTTTTAACCACTTTGGGGTTGCCAATCCCCAATCGCGCTTCTAGCTGCGGCTCAATTTCGTTGCCATCACCAAACAGAACAGGGTTCGTGTCAATGGGTTGCACCAGTGCCACCGGCACGGCATACCCTTTGACGTACAAAGCCCGCCCCGATGTGTCTACATAATCATACACAATATGCTCCCCGTAGATATGCAAACCAGAGATAGGCTGCTGCCCTAGTACCAGCAGCGATTCCGTTGGCACATTGCCCTGTCGAATCTCCAGTGCCACCGTCCACTGTGACGCAATTTCTGGGGCCACTCCGCTACGTGTGGCAATGGCGCGACCATAAGCATCCAGCACATCGGTGGCATAGGCACGCGGTACGCGGCTTTCAGCATATTCCCAGCCGCCACTGTAGGCGGTTAGGGCGGCAAAAAGATCGCCGCCGGACTGAAGGATGATCTCGGCTAAAATCGCGCCACCCCACCGTAGATTGGTGATTGGATCTTTTAATTCATCTGAAGAAGGTCGCCATTCCAGCCCTGGCCCGGTCGGCATGACCCCCATCAGGCCAATGGCTCCCACGCGGCTTTCAGCAAAAGGGTCACCATTTGACTCGGCAGCTACCACAGCGGCAATAAAGTCAGGGTCAATTCCGTATTTGCGGGCAACTTCCTGAATTTGCGGTGCCCAGCGACGAATAGCTGGACTCCAAAGGGTTGATAAGATCAGGGGCTTGCTGTCTGTTTGCTTGAGTCCTTGGGTAGGTATAGCGTGAATTTGAGTAGGCCAGGCATTTAGTCCTACTGCTGCCAGGATTATCCCGGTAAAAAGAACGAGGGCAAAGCGTAATATACGTCTCATTTCTTTTGCCAACTTGTGCTTAAACAGCCAGCATCTTGGAAGAATTTCTTGTTCTTGGTGTATTCCGAAACTTTTGCGGATCGGCTACCAAGGGGCATTCTAACATATGGCAGGAAAGAGTGTCAATTAGTTATGTTAACTAAAAGCCCTTATTTTCTGAACAAATTTTTGGATATTTTTGAGGCGGTGAGGCCAAACGGCCGTTTCTCGACAACTACTTTAGCTGGGTAATGTTTACTACTTAATAGCCAAAATATGCTGTAAGCGGTATAACTGCATGTTAGAGTATTTTGCTGTGGATGGAGAGAATATGCCCGTTATCCTGGTTGTAGACGATAACCCACAAATGGCTGAATTGATACAAGAACTGGTGCAGCTTGCTGGCTATGAGACAGAAGTTGCCTACAGTGGCTTGGAAGGGCTAGACAAAGCTCGTGACGGTATGCCTGACCTGATTTTGGTGGATTTGATGATGCCAGAAATGAACGGGTGGGAAGTGTACCAGCAGTTGCGGGAGTTTTCGTCTATTCCAGTTATTTTTGTGACGGCATATGATTCACCGCAAAATAAGGCCAAAGCGCAGCAGTTGGGGGCGGCGGCGATGATTAGCAAGGAAAAGGCGCCGGTTGAGTTGGCGCAGCAAATTCAGCTTGTTTTGGGCAGCGAGGTGGGGACGCAGAAAAAGTACAAGGAATATTTACACTAAAATCCTTCTTCCACCGGCGTATTGAGCAGGTTGAAATCAAAGCGGGTGGCGTGCGGCGGCAGTTGCCACCAACTGAGACGGGCTGAGCGCAACGGCCGTTTAATTCCCGCCGGTCGTTTAATCCGCACCACATCTGTTGCTCCCTTCGTTGGCAGCAGCACCCCATTGACCAATATCCCCGTTTCGACATCTGCTTTGCGGTTTTGCCAGGCATAGCAAGGCAGCTTCGCATATAGCTCAACGTCACGCATAAAGAGCTGCGTCTCTTGCCCAAACTGCGTCAGGCCAAAAATTTCAGCGCGGGGAAACTGCTCCCCAAACTCCCGTATCCACTCATACAGCTTCATGCCACGTACCTCGTTGCCCCAGTCATCGAGCAAAAAGGCAGGGAACAGCAGTGCCTCGGTGCCGCGTTGCAGCAGCGGATAGCGCAAGAAGAGGTTGTGATCGGTTGCTTCTTTGTCGGGCGCATCGTTGAGCAGGTGCAAAACGGCCGTTTCTCCCCCCTGCCAAACCATTCCCTGCACCCGCTGTGTTGCCAAATTCAAATCTGCCATCATTATTTCCGTCCAAAAATTTCCTGCCTATTTTCCCCTGATTAAAAAGAACGCGCAAAGCCGCAGTTGTTATTG
>JAGQGA010001189.1 GCA_020432595.1 Anaerolineales bacterium
GTCCACGGCCGTACGGCGTACATGGCGGGGTAGGGCCCACGCAAATAGGGTGGAATGCCGGCGACGAAGTTGAGGTGTTCCATTTGCTGCAAATCGTGTGGGGTGTAGAACGGCCGTACTTCAATTTGTTCCAGGGTTTGCCAGGTGGAGATGGGGTTGGAAGGAATGGCCGTATCTCCCGCTGAACTATTTGGTGATTTGTACTCGATTTTGGTGAAATCTGGTTGATTCATCTCATTGATTCCTTATTAATAGGACGCAGATTTTCCTGATTTTCCTGATTTTTTGATCTTGTTAATCAGGGAGATCAGGGTAATCAGCGTTCTATTTATCTTCTGGCGAGTGAGGCTTATTGTGATTGCTCCAGGCTTTGCGTTTATGTTTTGGCGTATGCCCAAAATTTAGCAGGAGCCCAACTTCGTACTTTGTAGCTTTTAGATAATTTAGCAGTTGCGCTTCATGCGCAGGGATTAACCCACGGCTTGCTTTCAATTCCACAATGATAAGGTCATTCACGACGAGATCGGCAAAATATTCGCCGATGACATGTTCTCTATAAAAAACAGAAATCGGTTTTTGTTG
>JAGQGA010001190.1 GCA_020432595.1 Anaerolineales bacterium
TTTTGGAATTCCCAAAAAAGGAAGTCCCTGGCTCTTTTATCTCTGACCACGAGCAGCAGCCTACCAGAGAAAACTCCTCTCTTCAACGCCCACCGAAGCGAAGTGCAGAACAAGACACCTCCCCCCTTCTGAGGGATCGAGGGGGGGCTGAGGGGGGGGCTGGGCTCCTCCTCGTCGAAGACAACAGCGATATGCGCCTTTTCTTACAGGACATCCTTTCCCCTCCCTATCGGGTGCTTGCCGCCAGCAACGGGGCCCACGCCCTGAAACAGATCGAAAGCCTGGCGCCAGGCCGCCTGCCGGAATTGATCATCACCGACATCATGATGCCGGAAATGGACGGCTTCAACTTTATCCGGCACCTCAAGGCCAGCCCGGAATGGCAGGGCATCCCCATCATCGCCCTGACCGCCCGCGCCGGCCTGGACGACCGCCTGGCTGCCCTGCGCATCGGCGTAGATGATTACCTCGCCAAACCCTTTGAACCAGCCGAACTGCTGGCGAGGATAACCAACCTGCTACAAAACTACCGCCGCCGCCGGGAACAACCAGCCGCTCAAGACGCTTCCTTTTCTCCCGGCG
>JAGQGA010001191.1 GCA_020432595.1 Anaerolineales bacterium
ATGCCATTGAAGAGATTCTTGACTTTCGGGGAGAACGCACGATCTTTATCCACCAACCACACATCAAAGCAGTGTGTCAGTTCATGCGCGACGATGCGGATTTGCAATACAACTTCCTCTCGGATATTTGCGCTGACGACATGCTCCCAGACTTTCCTCGCTTTGCTGTTAACTACCATCTGTACTCAATACCAAACAATCATCGTTTGCGGCTGCGCGTGCGCGTCGAAGACCCTGACGAAGGGCCAGAAACGATGGGTACAATATGGACAATAGCCACCTGGCTTGAAATGGAAGTGTGGGATTTGATGGGTGTGCGCTTTAGAGGCAATACCAGTTTGCGCCGACTATTCCTCCCTGAAGATTGGCAGGGACACCCACTGCGTAAAGATTATCCTCTGGGCTATGAGGATGTACAGTTCTCCTTTAATTGGGAAACCATTGACGCCAAAAAGCCCTACGCAAAAGAGTAACCATAATTTCGTGACGCCATAGCGGGCTACGAATTACGGACTACGAATTACGGACTACGGAATATGTTATCAACCGGTAGCGACACAATTCAAGAATTAACTGTTGAG
>JAGQGA010001192.1 GCA_020432595.1 Anaerolineales bacterium
GCCGCTTGATGAAGTTGCCCTTGTTCAATCTGTATCTCCGCTAGATGCCCCAACGAAGAGGCCACAATATGCACATTACCAAAGGCTTTGCCCTGCTCCATGGCCTCTGTAAACGCCTGCACCGCCGCTTCCATCTGCCCTAATAGCTGATAGGACAGTCCCATGTTAAACAGGGCAACTGGACGCAGAACGAACAGTGGTGTAAAGAGGTAAATTGTTTCTTCGGGTACGAGGAAGGGGAGAATGCGCTGGCAAAGTGTCAATCTTTCGGAAGCGTTGAAGGAAACGGCCGTTTGCCGTGACATCCGAATCGCCACAACCTCAATCAGCCCATTTCGCACCTTTGACTCCAACTTGTCAATATCTGCCAATAGGGCTGACGTAGATGAGCCTAAAGTTTGCTCAATCATCTGCAAACCCTGCTCCGATTCATGCAAATGTCCCGTTGCCAGCCACGCCCAAGCCATCATCATCAAGAGCGTTAGATTTTGCGTTCGCCAAGCTTCAGGCAATTTTTGCCACCATGGCAAAAGGGTCAACAGGCGGCTGCCCATAAAAATCTCAATGGCACCATCCAAAA
>JAGQGA010001193.1 GCA_020432595.1 Anaerolineales bacterium
TATGTGGGCAGGCTGAGGAAGACGTCCAGCAGTTGCTCGGCGTTTTCGGCTTCGAAGTATTCACCGCCGGTCATCTCGGCCATGCCGCGCAGGGTCGGTTCGTCCAGCACGATGAAGCGCCGGAAGCCGCCGCCACCGCCGCCCCGGTCGAAGTCACCGCCGGGGAAGCCGCCGCCGCCCCGCCCGAAGACGTCGCTGCCCAGTTGCTCGCGCGTGCAGGACATCTCGCCGGGATTGGTGGTGCCGAAGCCGATGGTGTAGACGCGCACACGGCGGTCCGCGGCCTGCTGCGCCGCGGCCAACGGCAAAGGACCGCGGCTGTTGGCCCCGTCGGTGAGCAGCACGATGATGTCGGGCTGGTAGACCTCCTCCACGTTGTCCAGCGTCGCCAACTCATCCTCGGTCAGCCCGGCGCGCAGGTTGACGCCGCTGGGGGCCACGTTCTCGTTGATCTCGGCGATGGCGTCGATGGACTTGAGCACCGCGCTGCCGATGGCGGTGCCGAAGGCGGTGGTAAAGTTGTCGATGGCCGCCAGCAGGTCGTCCTTGTCGGTGGTGGGCGCCACCACGATCTCAGCCA
>JAGQGA010001194.1 GCA_020432595.1 Anaerolineales bacterium
TCCGGCCCTGTTCCCCGCTGCCCGTACCATTTTCCTGTCAATTGGACGACCTTCCGGTTTGACATGCAAAAATCGATATGGTAACATGCCCGACAATTAGCCTTACATAATGCCAGAATCCCTGCCTCCAGGCTCATCCTGAGAATTGTTGGGCACCAGCGCCCTGACGACGTTTCCGCTCACAACCCGCGACTCGCCGGCCTCTGTTTTCGGCGGCAGCCTACGAAAGTAGACAAGACAAACTCGCGGCGCTTCTCACCACTGATTACTATCCACTGACCACTATGTTCAAGGAGTTTTAGATGAGATCACGTACTGAAATGATGGTGGATCGCCTGCGCGATTTGCAGGCCAGCACACCCAGCATCGAAGCATCCGCGGTTGTCAGCGTTGACGGGCTGATCATGGCTTCCTCGCTGCCGGCAGGCGTAGACGAAGACCGCATTTCCGCCATGTCCGCCGCGATGCTGTCTCTTGGTGATCGCATCGCCAGCGAATTGGCGCGCGGACAATTGGACCGCGTCTACATCAGCGGCTCCAAAGGAATTATCGTCCTCATGGCTGTCGGCGAAGAGGC
>JAGQGA010001195.1 GCA_020432595.1 Anaerolineales bacterium
CAGCCAATTGACTACGCCTATCTGGAACAGCTAGAAAAAATGAAGATGGATGCCATTCCTTACCCAGCAAAAAACGGTGAAGTAATCATGCTTGACGTGCAAGCATTGCTCAACGGTGTCAGCACATCAGAAATGCGGCAAGCTGGCTTACCCACCCGCCGCGAAGTGCTTTCTGCCTTAAACGCAGGTTTTGATAAGGGTGAATTTCACGGGCTACTGTTTGAATTGGGCATTGGCAAAAATGATATTGGTGGCGAATCAACGGCCGAGCAAATGCGTGAGTGCGTGGAGTTTGCGGAGCGGAACAACAAATACCAAGACCTCGTCACCGTCATTGCCAGCAAACGGCCGCATCTCTTCAACGAATCCCGACGATTGTAGGGGCGACCCGCCGGGTCGCCCCTACCGGCGTCAATGGTGTCATCCCCCTGGGTAAATGCCGCCAGCAGGTGGGTAGGCGTCTGGCGGCTCAGGTTGGGCAGCACAATCTCCAGCGCCAGCGGGTGGCCGTCCAGCAGCTTCAGCAGGTGGGTTAAGGCGGGCCGCTCCGCCGCATCTGCCAGGTAATGGTCCGC
>JAGQGA010001196.1 GCA_020432595.1 Anaerolineales bacterium
ATTTATCAATTGTGGTCCCCGTTTATAACGAAGAAGAAAATTTACGGCCGTTGCTGGCTGAAATCACTGCCGCCATGAAGGATCAGCCGCAAAGTTACGAAGTCATCTTTATTGATGATGGCAGCAGCGACACCAGTTTTGACATCATGAAAGCGCTGCACGAGACCGACAAGCATGTGGTTGGTATTCAATTTCGGCGCAATCATGGGCAAACGGCCGCTTTTGCCGCCGGATTTGATCTGGCCCGTGGGCGCTACATCCTCACCATGGATGCCGACCGCCAAAACGACCCCGCCGACATCCCCGCCATGATCAAAAAGCTGGAAGAAGGGTACGATGTGGTTAACGGCTGGCGTGAAAATCGGCAAGATGCCTTCCTCATGCGCAAGCTGCCTTCCTTCATCGCCAACCGGCTCATCGCCCGGCTCAGCGACGTGCCGCTGCGCGACCGCGGCTGCTCCCTACGCATCTTCCGCGCCGAAGTCACGGATGAACTAAAACTGTATGGCGAACTGCACCGCTTCATTCCCGAAATGGTGAGCTTGGCCGGTTTTAGCATGGCAGAAGTGCCCGTC
>JAGQGA010001197.1 GCA_020432595.1 Anaerolineales bacterium
CCATTTTTTGAGCGTGACCTATATTCACGCTAAGAGATACACCCTCCAAATCCCTCATCCTTCATGGGAGCCAACGGCCGTTCTGACCACCCACAAGACATGAAATCAATACCAATGTACCAGAGTCCAAATCCCTCATGGGAGCCAACGGCCGTTCCGACGTTGAAATATATCAGGATGGGGTTTGGACAGACTAGTCTAAATCCCTCATGGGAGCCAACGGCCGTTCTGACAGCAGTTCCAGCGTGATGTTGACCGTATCAATCAGGGTCCAAATCCCTCATGGGAGCCAACGGCCGTTCTGACGAAAAGTTTTTTTTATCAACGCTCCCCCAGAAGTATTCGTCCAAATCCCTCATGGGAGCCAACGGCCGTTCTGACCATTCGCCATGAAGATACACCTGATGGTGGTGAAGCGTCCAAATCCCTCATGGGAGCCAACGGCCGTTCTGACTCGCCCGAAATATTTGTTTTGTACAGCACAGGTTCTGTCCAAATCCCTCATGGGAGCCAACGGCCGTTCTGACCAACTGTTGATGGGGATGCTGTTTCCGCTGCTGTTGAGTCCAAATCCC
>JAGQGA010001198.1 GCA_020432595.1 Anaerolineales bacterium
CGGAAACGCTGGCCGAGGAAGGCATTGAGGCAGAGGTGATTGATCTGCGGAGTTTACGGCCGTTAGACGATGCCACCTACCTCAACTCGATTGCCAAGACCCACCGGGCGGTGATTGTGGATGAAGGGTGGCGCAGCGGCAGTATCTCGGCCGAAATTATGGCGCGGATTGTGGAGCAGGCGTTTTATGAGCTAGATGCCCCGATTGCCCGCGTTTGCACGGAAGAGGTGCCGCTGCCGTATGCCAAACATTTGGAAGAGGCTGCTTTGCCGCAGCCGGAGAAGATTGTAACGGCCGTTAAATCGCTCCTCTGAAAATGGGACGCGGACGAACGCGGACGAACGCGGACGAATCTGTGAAATCTGCGAAATCTTTGATTTTTATTCTCCTGCGTCAATAGCGGCTGGTGGCTGGTACAAGCCGCTAACCACTAGCCACTATTTTCGTTCATATTAGAGGTGTATCATGAAAAAATTGACGTTGTTGCTTGCATTGCTGTTCCTATTCGCCTGCGCCTCCGGTACAGACGAGGTTGAGCAAGTGATTGAAGCCGAAGAAGTCGTGCCAGCAACAG
>JAGQGA010000119.1 GCA_020432595.1 Anaerolineales bacterium
GCCAGCAGGTAGTTCATATTCCAGGCCGGCAATTCCCCCTTGCGGTCACGGTTCATCGCCTCCTCATAGGCCGCCACCGCGTCTGTCGGCCGGCCGATCTGCTGATAAATTTGCCCCGCCTGCGCCCACGCTCGTGGGTTGCTGCCGTCCCGCGCCAGCCCTAACTCCAGCGCATCCGCCGCCGACTGGTACGCCGTCGTCCGCTCCTCGCCGCTGTCCGGGGCACAGCTTACATAGGTATCGGCCAGCGAGAAGTAGGTGCTGGCATAAAACGGGTCAATGTCGGCCGACTGCTGGTAAATCGCCAGCGCCTCGTCACAATCTTTTTCCAATTCCAACGCCAAAAACGCATACTCATTCCGCACAATCGAATTTTGCGGACTGAGCATCAGAGCCGTTTCATAATTCTCCCGCGCCCGTTCCAGCCGCAGCGGGCGGTTGGCCTCGTTGTCCTCAAGCTGATACCAGCGGGTATTGAGCCGCGCCAAATTGGCCGTGTGGTCGGTGTTGAGCGGGTTAATCGCCTGCGCTTGCAGCAGCCGCGTCTCAGCATCGGCCAGCAGCACCTCCCGCGCTGCCGGGTCAGCCGTCACCGTGGAGTTCTCCAAATAGGCCCGACCCAGAAAGAGGTAGTAAAAATCTTCCTTTGGCACCATTTCCAACGCCCGTTCATAAATGGCAATCGCCACATTCCAAGCATCGGAGTTGCCTTCGCTGCCTCCCTGGCTGTCAAATGGCCGCGCCCGCTTATAGACCATATCGGCCTGCACCACGCGCACGTTGGTTACGGCGTTGAACAGCAGTGCGCCAATGAGCAGCAAGGCCAGCCCGCCAAATCCCAAAGCGGTGCCGCTTTGCCGCACGCGCCGCCCGAGCCAGGGCATGGTGAGGGAAACGGCCGTTCCCAGCAGCATCAGCACCATAAAGGTATAGAAAAAAGTCAGGAACCCCGCCGCCCGCTCCGCTTCAAAAACGCGGAAAGCCATGATTTGATCCAATGTTTCCAGCGGCGTGGGAGACTGCAGCAGCAGCGAACCGCGCAAATTGTTGGCCTGCAAATAGCCAACGAGGAGGCCAATGGAGAGAGAGACCACGCCCACAATGGCTGGCGGCCAGACAATGTTATTCCAGTTGTGCTCCCACAGCAGGTAGAGGAGGATGGCGCAAGCAACGGCCGTTAACAGCCCATACCCCGTACCACCAGCCACCATGACTGGCAACGCCGTCAGCAGCCCAATCAGCGCCACCGCCCCGGCCAGCAGCCGCGCCCGCTTGCCATTGGTAAAGAGGCGCAACGCCGCTAAAAAGCAAAGTGCCCCCCAAATGAGGGTCAGGCTGCGCCCCAGCAGCGCCGTGGTGGAAACCAAGTCGGTGAGCGGCACAATGAAGCGATAGCCAATACTGGCCGCTCCAACGAGCATAAAGCCAACCCCCAGCATGGTGCGGCGGTCGGGTGGAACGGGGGAAACGGCCGTTAATGGCGGCACCCACTCCCCATGTTTCACCATCTCGCTCAGTGCCACCAGCCCGCCCAGCAGCCAGGTAAACATCATCATCAGAAAGATGAAGGGGGAATCCACAAAGCCGCGCCGGGCGTTGATAAAGAGCGATTGGTAGAAAATCTCACCGGCCGTCAGATCGGCGCGGGATTGGATGATTTTGTCGGGGGGCAGGGCGTAGCTCATGTACTCGAAGGCCAGGATGCCAAGGATGAAGGCCAGCGTAAGGGCGGCAACCCACACGGGTGCGCCCCAGCCGCTGCCAGCCGCCGGAGCCGCCGTTGCCACCCGCACACGGCGACGGCCGCGAGTGGGTTTGTCGTCGGGCGTGGGTTCGGGAGAAACGGCCGTTTCTGTTTCCTCCCCCCGCAGTTTATAGGCCACCATAAAAATCAGCCCGACAAAGAGGAAGAAATGGAGCCGCGTGGCAGCAATGGCAATCCCAAAGTGGATTTCGACGAAGTGCGCCAGCACCGCCGCCACCAATCCATTGACCAGCAGCCGATCCACCTGGAATGGGTTGTCGGAAACGGCCGTTTCTGCCTGCGCCAGCAGCGCATAGTAGATCAAATACAGCACCAACCCCATGATCGTGCCGCTGGGAATGGCAACCCCCAGGTAGATGGGATCAGCCAGCAGTGCCGCCAATAGCCCCGCCAGCACCCCGCCGCCAATCCACGCCGCAAACAGCACGTTGCGGTCGCGGCGGCTGTCCACCACGCCTAAGTAGCGGAAGGCGTAATAAAAGACGCTCAGGTAGAGGGCTTGCCACACCACAAAACCAACGATGCCGGTGATGACCAGCGCGTCAAACGTTTCGTTGTGGGAACGGTCGGGGGAGGCGTTGCGGGCTTCAACGGTGGCGAGTTCGGGCGGGTAGAAGCGGTTGTAGGCGACATACATGGATTCGGGGCCGTAGCCGATAAACGGCCGTAAAAAGTTAAACGGATCCGTCGAACCATCCGGGTATTGCAGCGGCGCGTGGGGCGAAATGAGCTGCACCACCCCCTGCCAAATCAGCACCCGCACCCGGTTACTCTTCTCGCGCCCCACGTTCTGCGTCGGATCCAGCATCTTGCCATATGAACCAATCGTTGGCAGTTCCCGCCACGCCGACAGCGACTCAAACATGCCGCCTATCACCGGTGCTTGCCGCAACCCCTGCGTGCTGGCATCGGGAATGTTGAACAGAACCAGCCACACCCCCATAAACAGCGTCAGCAAAATCCACCCCAGCCACAGCCACTTCCAGCCGCGCCGCGCCGCTACCAGCACAAAAATTGCCAGCACTGACAGGGCCACCACCCCCATAAAAACGGCAAATGCGGTTAGCGGCGTGGTTGCCTGCGCCACCACGTTGCTCAATAGCAGCACCAGCAGCGACGGCAGCAGGAAAATCAGGGCGGGGGTGGCATCGGCCAAGCGGAATTTGCCCTCGGCCACGGCGTTTCGCAGCGACACCAGCAGCACCAGGGTGAAAGCAAACAGCCCCGCCGCCAGCCCCAGCAGCGGCCCACGGCTGCCTGACCAGTAGATGGTGATCATTTGAATGGCGAGGGTGAAGATGTAGACTGAGGAGCGCACCACGTCGGCGTTGGATAGCTCGTCATCGCCGAGAATGTTGGTAAAGGCATCAATAATGCGCCCCAGCGTCAGCGGCACGGCCATGATGAGGTAGGCGGCGATGAAGATGGAGTTGCCCATATGCCCGGCCACGCGGCGGGTGACGTTTCCCCCCCAGGGCAGCGGGTCGAGGTCAAAATGTTGCAGCAGCCCGTAGAAGGCAATGGGGATGGAAGTAATGATGATGGTTGTCACCACCCGCCGCACCTGCTCCCGCGTGCGCATGGTGGCGGCCACCAGAGCAAAGATGGTGATGTAGGAAAGGGTGGTGTAGGTTCCTTGCAGCCGCTGGTAGGAACCGGCCCAACTGACGCGGGGGGTGACGGAAAAAATGGTGGAGATGAGATAGACACAGACGAGGACAAAAATGGGCAACACAAAGGGCTTGTGCCAAATGGCTTCCCGGTTTTTGGCCTGCAGCCAGCCCAAATCGCGCCATCCCTGCTGCTCGACAAATTTGACGAGCCAGGCGGCGGCCATCAGCACGGCGATGGAGCGCAACAGGGTTAGTTTGTCCGGTTCAAATACACGTTCAGAATGGATGTTGAAGAACAGGGGAATGGCGATGATGGCAGCAAGCCACCCGGCCTCAATCAGGCCATCGCACCAACGAGCTAACTTTGAATCCATTATTCCTCGAATTGTTGTAAAAAGGTTTGTACGTCACGCCGCAAAAGAGGACGGACAGCTTCGGCGGTTTGCAGGTTGCGAAGCACCTCGTCGTGGTCAAGGGCGACGGTGTAGGCGTGACGAAAAAAGTGGCGGAAGCTACGGAGTTTGTGAAGATAAACGGCCGTTTCCTCCCGCAAATTATCATAGATACCTTCAATCCACAATAGCTGGCGCTCTAATTGCGACCGAATGATTTCTAATTTGACCTTATCCACAGTTCACCTTCGCGTCGAATATCATCAGCAAAATGGCATTTTTCCAGCAAAATGAGGCCAACATCTCGCTTGAGGGTTGTTTCTAGCAGCACCTTAAATGGAATAAATTGACCAGGTGCGACTGATTCCACGGCAATGTCAACGTCAGAACGAGTTGTAAACCGATTTGGCCGAATGAGTGAACCAAAAACGTAGGCAATCTCAACACCAAATTCTGCCGCCCGCTTATTGAGCAGTTGGCGCAAGCTATGCAACAGTTGCTGCCGCTCTTGTTCCCACCCAGCCTGACGCTCTGCCAGCACACGATCAAGAAGGGCTGTGTCAAATGCCATTGGTTACTCACACGGGGATTAGAGATTGGTCAGGGGAGATTGAAAAACAGCCTCAATCCTAATTCTCTAATCGCCAATCTCTCTTGTACAGCATCTAAGCATAACATAGTTGCGAAACTGTGTCATCTGGGTGTCGTTCCATTTTGGTAGGGGCGGGACGGTGCGGATTGGCACAGGGTGAGCAGATGGCCTAACCACCGCACCGTCTCGCCCGTATGTTACCTGTCCATGCCCATGATGGGATGGTTTAGGCACGGGCGAGACGACCGGGAGACAAGGCCCGCGATGCTGCCAGCGTAAACCCCGGTCGTCCCGTCCCTACCGCATTTTTTGGTTGGTAAGGGTGGTCTGAATTTGCGCCAGCCGGCCGGAAACATGACCCCAGCTATAATGTTGCCGCACAAATTGGCGGGCGGCTCGGCCAGCACGTTCGCGCAAGGGCTGGTCGCGCAGCAGTTGGATGATCTGGCTGGCAATTTGGGCGGGGTCATCAGCGACAAAAATTTCTTCGCCAACGGCCGCTTTTAACCCAGCGTTGACGTTGCTCGTCGTCACCACGGGCAACCCAGCGGCCATCGCTTCCAGCACCTTGTTTTGAATGCCAGCCGAAAAGCGGAGGGGGGCGACAAAAACGGCCGTTTCGTTCAACACCCCATTCAAATCGGCCACAAAGCCGCTAATTTTAACGCCAAAGTGGTCGCCAAATGGCTCTACATCCTCGGTTGGCCCCGCGCCCACGACGTTGAGCGTGCAGTCGGGGACGTGCTGCTGCACCAATGGCAGCACCTCTTCCACCAAAAAGCGGACGGCATCTACGTTGTGGAACACGCCCAAATGACCGACAAAAAGCAGGCTGTTAGGCTGGCGCAGCCGGGAAAGGGGCTTAAGCTGGTCGGTGTCTACGCCGTTGGGGATGATGTGGATGTTGGCTTGGGGATAAACGGCCGTTAATACCCCCTTATCCGCCTCAGAAATCAACCAACTTTCCTCAAATTGCTGCACCACCTGCTGCTCATAACGCCAAATGCGGGGCTGTTCCATCCGGTAGATAGTACGCCAGAGGAGGGAACGGTAGGGTAAAGAAAGCGTTATTTCCCGCGAAATGACATCCGTCAGGTCAACGATGCGGTAAAGCTGGGGGTGGTGGGCGACGTAGGGAGCCATGCGGAACAGGTGGACATAGGCAGCATCAAATGGCTGGGTGGCAACAAGGTGATCCACAAGCTGGCGCATGGCGATGGATTGGTAGTAGAGCAGTTGCAGCGGTTCGGGGCGGTAGAGGTTGCGAAAAACGGCCGTTGCCGACCGCCACGCCGATTGCTCTACCAAATGCACCGCTTGGCAGTAGGGCTGTAGGGCTGGCACAAACGGCCGTTCCGCCTCATTTGCCACAAACGACACCAGCGTAATCTGATGCTCCCCCGCCAACTGCCGCAAAAAATGAAATGCCCGCAGCCGGTCGCCCCGGTCGGGCGGGTAGGGAAGGCGGGGGGTGAGGAAGAGGAGGTTCATGGAGATTGGGGATTGGAGATTGGAGATTGATGAAGGTTTGCAATCTCTAATCTCCAATCTCTATTTACTTTCTTCGATTGGCATTCAGCGTCCGCAGCCCCGTTTTGTAGAGCAGCGAACGGGTGGTGTCGGCCAGGGTGAATTTGGCGGCGAGGCGGGCGAGGGTGAGCCGTTCGGCGGGGGTGAAGGGAGGCACGTCGGCCAGGGGGTAGCCAGCCTGCTGCAAGGTGGAGCCGATGAGGTGGTTGGCGAGCTTTTGCTCAAAGAGGGGCATTTCTTGCTGCCAACGGCCAACGCTTTGGCTGTTGATTTGCCGTTGAACCTCAACATGCTCATCAATGCCGCCGCCAACCTGCCGCGCCAGCCCGGTTTGGTCGAGCATGGCCGGTTCAAAGGGTTCGTTGAGGAAGGTGCAGAGTTGGGAAACGGCCGTTTCTGGCTCCGTCACCAGCGTTTCATAGCGCAATTCCAAATAATCATCCCCCAGCAGCTTTTGCGCCGCCCAGCCCGCCGCCACATTGCGCCGCCAGTTGGTCAGCAGGTAGTAACTGTCCATATACGGCTTGCCCGCCGCCCACTTCTTGACCGCCGACAGCGTAGCATCTCGGCCATCGCGCACCATGTGGATAAATTTGGCCTGGGGGAAAAGAGCGCGAATGGTGGGGACATAGCGCACATACAGCGGCGTTTTATCCCCCCAACGCACCGCCCTATGCGGGGCAAGCCGCTGCTGGAACAACGCTTCCAGCACAAACGGCAGGCGCGGCTGCGGCAGCGCACTGTAAAATGCGCCCACATCCGGCACCATGCCGTCCCAAAAACGATTTAACTGCCCAATACGTGTCAAAATAGCGTCAACCTCAGACAAACTGAGGTCAGTATGGGGCTTCTTCCTTAAGAACGGAATGAAGCCCGTCTCATCTGGCACATAAAGGCGGGAATGGCTGCTCAAAATAAAGCGCAGCAGCGTGGTGCCGGAGCGCGGGCTGCCGACGATGAAGAAAGGGTTGGGTTGGGTCATTAAGAAAAATGGGACGCAGATTTACCTGATCTACCTGATTTTTTATCAGGCACATCAGGCAAATCTGCGTCCTATTCCACATCTTCAAACAAGTGGCGAAAGTAAACGGCCGGATTTTGCAAAAAGCTGCGCGTCACCTGGACGTGTTCCAGCGATTCATAGGCTACCTCGCTTACCGTGCCGCCGTCAAAGCTGAGGATGGTGGCGTTGGGGTAGGCCATGAGAATGGGGGAGTGGGTGGCGATGATAAATTGGGCGTTTTGTTGCACCATTTGGTGCAGCATGGCGAGGAAGGCCAACTGGCGCATGGGGGACAGCGGGGCTTCGGGTTCGTCGAGCAAATATAGTCCTTCGCCGACAAACCGCTCCTGAAACAGCTTAAGAAACCCTTCGCCGTGCGAATTGGCATCCAGCCCGTCGCCATACGACTGCCGCAGCGCGCCGATTTCGCGGCGATAGGGCAGGCTGGCAAGTTCTTTAGCAAAGTTTCGCCCTTGGTATTCGTCATCGAGCTTCGCCAACTCTTGCTCCATCTCGGCGCGGTTTTCGTTGAGCTGGCGGGCGTAGCCAAAGAAATCTTCGGCCCGCATGAAAAACCCTTTGCGGCTCTTTTTGGACCAGGTGAGTTT
This sequence comes from Anaerolineales bacterium, assembly GCA_020432595.1. The sequence goes on from JAGQGA010000119.1 coordinate 7,504, forward strand.
GAGGTAAGGGGTGAGGCGACGAACGGCCGTTAACGTCGGGTCACGCTGCACAGATTGGCTGCCAACAGTAATCGAACCCACCGCACAGGCCAACGCCTCCAAAAAGGTAGATTTGCCCGACCCGTTCTCGCCCGCCAAAAACGTCACCGGGCTGCTAAACGCCACCGTTTGCAGATTGGCAATGGCAGGAACGTTGAAGGGGAAGTTGGGGGGGGAATTAACGGCCGTTTTGGCCACCGAACGTAACAACATCATCTTCTCTTACCAAATACGAACATAAATTGGCATTCTGCGAAAGAGACCAATAAACTGTGAGATTGGGGGGCTAATCTACCTAATGTGCGGCTTATTGGAAGACAACCAAATCATCCAGATGAAGCGGAGGCCGCCCAAGTTGCAAGTTCATGAATACACAAACCGTGTGAGACAGCACTTTACGAATCAAACGGTGTTGATAATGCCATAGGTTGTACGCTCGTGTCTTGGCAATGTGGAAACGCTCAGTCAAATGCGAGCCAGATGAGGTTATTTATACTTCAAAAGATGGTCTCATATTTTGTGAAAGAATCTTGTGACCACATAATCAAATCATTCAACCAATTGGGCATGTCTAGTCTCCCTTTGATGTTTTATTATACTCATCTGGGCTAGAAGCGGTCAATAAGCAAAGAGAGCAGGAGAGCATGGCGCGAGCAAACGTTGAGCAACGGCCGTTTTCCCCTCCCCAACCCCTAAAACTATGCTATCCTCCCCGCCATAGACAACACGGTTCAAGGAGGCATTTATGTCTGATTTACGCATTGGCGTGATTGGTGCTGGTGGGCGCGGCAGCTTGGCTCGCCACGCCCATCAGCCTAACCACGGCTCCCGCATCGTCGCCTGCTGTGACATCAACAGCGAGGTGTTGACGGCGCAAAAAGAACGATACGGCGACAACATTTTTGTCACCGACAATTACCATTTGCTGCTCCAGCAAGATTTGGATGCGGTGTTTATCTGCACCCCGGACTTTTTGCATGAGGAACAGGCGGTGGCGGCATTGGAGGCAGGAACGGCCGTTTATCTCGAAAAACCCATCGCCATCACCACGGCCGACTGCGACCGCATCCTTGCCACCGCCCACCGCACCCAAACCAGGCTCTATGTCGGCCACAACATGCGCCACATGACCTTTGTGCAAAAAATGAAGGAGCTAATAGACAGCGGCGCGATTGGCGAAGTCAAAACGGGCTGGTGCCGTCACTTTGTTGGTCACGGCGGCGACTTCTACTTCAAAGATTGGCACGCCGACCGACGCAACGCCACCAGCCTGCTGCTGCAAAAAGCCGCCCACGACATTGACGTGCTGCATTGGCTTTGCGGCGGCTACAGCCAGCGGGTCAACGCCCTCGGCGGCCTCACCGTCTACAACCAGGTCGCCCATCGCCAAACCACTCCCCTGCCGCGCAGCCAAATTACCGCCACCGACCAATGGCCGCCCCTCTCCCAAACCAATCTCTACCCCGTCATTGACGTCGAAGACATCAGCATGATGCAAATGCAGCTTGATAACGGCGTTTTTGTCGCCTACCAGCAGTGCCACTTCACCCCCGACTACTGGCGCAATTACACCATCATCGGCACCGAGGGGCGCATCGAAAACTTTGGCGACACCCAACCCGACGCGGTGATCAAGCTGTGGAACAAACGCGCCGACTACAAACCCGATGGGGATGAGCAGTTTGCCGTAGGAGCCAACAGCGGCGACCACGGTGGTGCCGACGGCCGTATTGTGGCCGAATTTGTCCGCTTTGTGCGCGAAGGGGGCAGCATCAAAACGTCACCGCTGGCGGCTCGCTATGCGGTAGCGGCCGGCTGTGCCGCCACCGACTCCCTCCGCGCCAACGGCATCCCGGTGGATGTGTCGCCCGTGGACAAGGCGATTGCCCACTATTTTGCTTAACATGCCATGTGAAGTAATACTCCCTGCCAGTGGGCCCAGTATTGCCGGCCGCGAAAACGGCCGTTTACACAAGATTCAAGAGGCGGTTAGAGGTGAAAGGGATCATGAGCGTAGCGGCTTCCACTCCCGCCGAAGCAACCCATACACCCAGGAATCCGACACCTCACCGGCAACAATACAATTTTCCCGCAGCGTGCCTTCACGCAAAAACCCCAGCTTGTGCAGCACACGATCCGAGGCCGCATTGCGCGTGTCGGCCTCAGACTGCACCCGATTGAGATCCAGCGTGTTGAAGGCCCACGTCAACAAGGCATTTGCCGCCTCTGTGGCAAACCCTTGCCCCCATGCTGGTTCATCCAGGCAGTACCCCAGCATCGCGCTGCGGTACTCTGGATCCCAGTTCATCAAACTGCACCAGCCTATAAACAGGCCATCGCTGCTTCGGGCAATGAGCAGCCGTGCACCGCTGCCTTCCTCCGCCATCTGCTTGCAACGCACAATAAAACGTTCCGCCTGCGTGCGCTCCGTCCACGGTGGCGCATCCCAGTAGCGCAGCACACGATGGTTACTTTGCAGCATAAAGATATTGTCTGTGTCGGCTTCGGTAAACGGCCGTAACAGCAAACGTGGGGTGTGTAAAGTTGGAGTCAATAAAACCATATTTATGCCATCTCCTATTGTCGGAATTGTCATTTGGTTGTAATCCATGCTGCCACTTCCCTAACGCGGACAAGCCACAACCAAAAAGGAGACAAACTACAGATGGACACAGATACACACAGGTAAGAAAAACCCGTGTTCATCCGTGTGTATTCGTCCAAATCGCGGTAGCCAAAGAAAACGCTGTGGACAATGGGCACCTGCGTTGCCCTCTGCATCAAATAGCTTTCTTCACCCGCTCAAATACATTGGGTACCTATTTGTTGTGTTTCAATCATGCTTCTTCCATCCTTTCAACGTGTTTCTCCCGGCCAAAAGCAATTTTGGGCAAGAGCGGGCGTATGCAACACGTCCCTACTTTTCTGGGTAAATTGGCAAGGAAAAATAAAAGGTGCTGCCTTTGCCCTCGCGGCTTTTGGCCCAAATTTGGCCTTTATGTGCCTGTACCAAATGGCGGGCAATTGCCAGCCCCAGCCCTGTCCCCCCTTCGCCCCGCGTCCGCGCCCGGTCAGATTTGTAAAAACGTTCAAAGATACGGTGTAGATCGTTGTCGGGGATGCCGTGGCCGGTATCTTGGACAAAAATGATGACCTGCTGTTGCTGTAGGTCCGGTTCTGCCCCAACGGTGACTTTGCCACCGCCAGGGGTGAATTTGACGGCGTTGTGGAGCAGGTTGGTCATGACTTGCTGCAGCCGGCTGGGGTCGGCCAGAACAGGAGGCAGCCGGGCGGGTAGGTCGAGGATGAGTTCGACCCCTTTTTTC
>JAGQGA010000011.1 GCA_020432595.1 Anaerolineales bacterium
GCTTTTCGTTGCGCGTCAGCACAATGCTTTCTTCCAAAAGCATGGTCTCAAACATTTCCTGAATGGTTGCCCGCACCTCGGCCGTTTGGGCAATATCAATACTGGGATCCAGTTCAGCAATGAGCCGCTCCTGAATGCGGTTTTTTAAGTCCACGGTGGCATCCCGTGAGCCAGCCACAGGTGCCGCCCGCTTCACGCGCAGCTCCTGCAATTTAGATGTTTCAGATTTAACTGGCTGTTGATTCCGTTCCAGTCGCTTTAAGAGTGACACTATAAGCCTCCATTACTCGCTTTTTCGCCCAAACAAACGGCCGAAAATACTGCCAGATTTACCTGCATCCTCATTCTCATTTCCATCCTGCTTCAAATCTTCAAGCGCATGATCCACCAGCTTGGCAAATGCCCCAGTAATGGGCTGACGCCGATTTTGCTGCAAAACAACCGGCACCCCTTGGTCGGCCGCCGCATCAAACAACAAATCTTCGCTTGGAATGGTGCCGATCACGGGGCGCTTCAACGCGCTTGCCACGTCCTTGACTGAAATACCATACCGGCTTGAGGTGCGGTTGACCATCAACCAGATTTTAGAGGGTTCATAAGACAAACTATCTGTCAGGTCATAAAAGCGGCTGACGTTTTTCAGGCTGGGCAACGTTTGCTGCGTCACCAGCACAATGCGGTCGGCATTGTCGAGCATCGCCAAAGTGACCTCGTTTAAGCTGGAGCTGGTGTCTATAATGGCAAAATCATACATGGGGCGCAGCGTTTCAAACAGCCGCTTCACATGGTTTTCGGTAATCACATCGGCCATTTCAGGCTTGGGCGGAGCCAACAGCACCTCAAGGCCGCTATCCTGGTGAATTTGCACCACACTGCTTACCAACTCGGCATCCAAATCTTCTATCCGGTCGGTAATGTCAACCATGCTGCTAAGCGTTTGCATGTTGAGCATGACGGAGACATCGCCAAATTGAAAGCTGCCATCAATCAAAATGGTTTTGTAGCCGCGCTTGGCAAGCGAAACGGCCATGTTAATGGCAACCGTTGTGCAGCCGCTGCCACCCTTGGGGCTAAATACGGCCAGAACATGGCCGTTGGTAAATTTGGCGGGGGCGGCTACAGCACCAGCCGGCACGCCTGTCACCACAGGAGCAGGCGCAAAAGACGGCCGTTTTGCATACACGCGCCGAATAGCCGTAATTAGCTCATCGCCGCCAAACGGCTTGGTCAAGAAATCCCGCGCCCCAGCCAGCATCGCCCGGCGCAGATAGTCCGGGTCACTCTGCACCGACATGATGATGATTTGAACGCGAGGAATGGTTTCGGAGATTTTTTGGCTCGCCCCAATCCCGTCAATGCCAGGCATATTAATATCCATCAGGATAATGTCTGGCTGCTGCTTTTTCGCCAGGCTAATCGCTTCTTCACCGGTACCAGCCTGCCCAATAACCTCAATATCAGATTCAAACTGCAATAATTTGCGTACATTCTCTCTTGTTTCCGAGAGATCATCTACTATAAGCACGCGGATGGTGTCTGACATATTGTATCTATCTCTAATGAATGCAAGTGTCTATTAATTAGTCATCATCATACTATGATCCGATGTAATGTCAAGTTGCCCCCCTGTGGGTACCGTTGCTAACATTAGGCGTATGATACGATGGTTACAACAACAGCTACAAACCGCCCCCAACGGCCGTTCTTTACCCCTCAACTACCGTGCCGCTGCCGTGCTGCTGCCCTTGTACGAGCAAAACGGCGGTTTTCATCTCCTGTACACCCGCCGCACCGACCTGCTGCCCACGCACAAAGGGCAAGTCGCTTTTCCCGGCGGCAAGCTAAATGGGCATGAAGAAACGGCCGTTGCCGCTGCCCTGCGTGAAACCCATGAAGAGGTCGGCATTTTACCCCATGATGTCAAGGTTTTGGGTTGTTTGGAGCCAGTTGAAACCAACTACGGCCGTTTTGTCGTCACCCCGGTGGTGGGTCGCATCCCCTGGCCCTATCCCCTGCAAATTAACCGCGCCGAAGTTGCCACTACCTTTGGCGTACCGCTGCGCTGGCTGCTCAACCCCGCCAACATAGACCACCAAGCCGAGCACCGCTATACCTTTCGTCCCTACGCCGGGGAAACTATTTGGGGATTAACTGGCTGGATCACGACCAATTTCCTACAACTACTCCAGCCGGCCGTCAACGAGATCGAGGATTAGGATTCTCTCATTTCTAACGGCTCATCAGGGGGTTGTTCGAGCAAAACGGCCGTTTCTTCCCCCTCCCCATCCGGCGACAGCACCACCCGATACGGGTCAATATGCTGGTTGCCACAAAACGGGCACAGCGTCCACGGCAACTCCATTAGCGAATTGCAGTCCGGGCACGCCTTCTTCAGCCGCGTATGGCAATAGGCACAAACCAGCCAATTCTTATCCACCGTGCGCGAACAACCCGGACACACCGGCCGATTCTCAATCTCCTGCAGCAGTGCCTCCTCCTCCAACATCTGCTGGTATGCCTGTGCCAACGTCTGCGGTGGCCGCAAAATCAAATAAACCAAAATCCCCACCACCGGCAGTGCCGCCACCACCAGCGCTGCCAGAAAATAGGCAAACGGGTCACGCGAACGCAACCGCATATCGCGGTACGCCCAAACAACCAAACTCAGCCACAGCGCCAGCAGCAGCCCCGCCACCACCGCCACAATAATCGTCAAATAGGAGAGGATCGTTTGCAAAAGTTGCTCGCTCATCCCCTTATTATACCAGTAATCAGTGATCGGTAATCGGTAATCAGTCTTGAACTGATTACCGATTACTGATTACCGATTACCGTCTACCGTTCAATACGCGGCGTATCATACCCTTCCGCTCGCAAATCACTGCCCAAATCATCTTCCAGCATCTTCACCACCTGCGTAGACCAGGCATCATCCCCATATTTGCGCCGCGCCCGCAGCAAAATTTGCTCCACCAGCCCCCCCATTTCCAGCGGCACGCCATACTTGCGCCCCAGCTCATAGGCTAAATTAGCGTCCTTGGAAGCCAGTGCCAGCGTAAAGCCATAATCATATGAACCATTCAAAATCTCCGGCCCTTCCGTTGCCGCCACAAAGCTATCGCCACAGCTTGCCCGAATCGCTTCAAACAGCGGCCCCACCGACAACCCCGCCTGCCGGCCGAGCATCAACCCCTCACCCAACGCCCACAAATGGATAAACGCCAGCATGTTGGTAATCACCTTCGCCACCGACGCGCTTCCGGGTGGCCCCAGATGCAAAATATCCCCGGCATACACCTGAATGACAGGCAAATTTTTGGCAAACACGTCTGGTTCTGCCCCCACCAGTGCCGTAATCGTGCCGCTATGCGCCTTGGGAATACCACCCGTCACCGGGCTTTCTACCATGCCAATCCCCTGTTCAGCGCAAAGCGCGGCATACCGTTCGATGTCACCAGCATCATTGGTGCTGCTGTCAATCCAGGAGCAGCCCGGCTTTAGCCCAGCCAAAATGCCGTCATCGCCAAACACCACCGCCCGCACTGACGCTGGCGAAGGCAGCACGGTAATCACCGTTTCCACCTGCTCCGCCAGAGCGCGGGGCGATGCCGCCCAAATAGCTCCCGCTGCTTCCAGCTTGGCCGCCGCCTCACGGCGCAAATCATGCACAAACAGGGTATGCCCAGCCGCCAACAGGTTTTTCCCTATCGGCATTCCCAAATTGCCTAAACCAATTAAACCAAGATTCACGTTTTTTCCTCTTCGTTAATAGAATGTTTTAGGTTGTGTTGACATTTCGTAAAAAGGGTCACAATTACCGAATGTGAGGTGTTATTCCGAGGTCCTCCGAGGAATCTTTCTCTTTTGTCAGGAGATTTTATGGCCGAATCGAAAGATTCCTCCTCAAAGACTCGTCGGAATGACAAATGTCAACAGAACCTAAGGTGCTAGGCGCAAACGGGTGAATTGGCAAAAGCCTCCAGCCGCGCCATGTTATAAATATCACCCTCATATTGTCCGGCGATAATTTGCTCCTTGGCCGCCGTCCATAGTTGCTTCCAAACGGCGGGGTCGCGCAGTTCCTGCGCCGGGTTGCTGCGGCTGCGGGCCACAAAAGCAGGGAACGCCGGCCGACCCGATGGTTGCCCCGTAGGATGCCAGCGCAAATCAAAGCTCCAGCGCAGTTCGGTGGATGTATTGCTCAAGGCGGCGTGTTCGGTGAAGCAGTTCAACAGCACCACGCTGCCCCGGCGCACCGGCAACGGCACAACCGTCTTGTTGCCTAGATCATCCCCCAACAGCTTGGCCGGAATGAAGTTCTCCACCTGCACATCCTTGCCCATGCAGTGGGTAGTCAGGCCGCCCTTGCGGTGGCTGCCGGGAATGACGCACAGCGGCCCCCGATCCAGCGGCGCGTCGGTGATAGCAACCCAGGTGGTCAGCACCTGCGTTTCGTCGGCCTCATCTAGCAGCCCGGCCAAATCCTGGTGCCACGTTGTTTTGCCAACGTAGGAATTTTCCGCCACCTCTTGCCGCACCTGGCGCATAAGGGGCTTTAGCCGGACGTGCTGTACCGGGTTGCTGCTCACTTCTGGCCCCAGCACCGACTCCACTACATCGAGCAGTTTGGGATTGGTGAGCAGGCCAAAGATGCCGGGGCCGTGATTGGGCGTTGTTTCCAGCGAAATTTGGCTGTTGACCAGCGGCAAGGTGATTTCAACATAGTCAATCAGTTCGGGGGCTTCGGCCATGATTGCCATGTACCGCTGGGCAAAGGGAAGATGGTCATAGCTGGAATGAATGCGCCCTTCGGCCAGAAATTTGGGGGCAACCCAGTCGAGAATGGCGCTGTATTCTTCCCACAACAGCCGTAAATCCCCGTCATCCAGCACATCTTCCACAACCAAATACCCGTTCACCGCAAAAAATTCAAGCTGCGTTTGCGTCAAATGCGTCATTTCTCGCTTCCTTTTAGCTGGGCTACCGATTGCTCTGCCTGAGCAAGTCGGTCATTTTCTTTCCTGCGTCTAAAGCAAGCGACAATACCGCAGCGCGGTTGTCGCCGGGAAAACGAAATGAAGGGCCGTAAATGGTTACGGCGGCCACGATTTGATTGTTGCCATCAAAAATAGGCACAGCAAGGCCAGCCAACCCGTCGGCAAATTCGTCCAGCACCCAGGAGTAGCCCTGTTGGCGGATGGTGAGCAGGTGGGGGCGCAGTTGGTCGGGGTCGGTGTAAGTTTGGCTGGCGTAGCGAATTAACGGCCGTTCCCCCAAATACCGCTCCCGCCTCTCCTCAGCAAAAAAGGCCAAAAACAGCTTGCCCGCCACGCTGGAATGCAGCGGATACCGCTCCCCAATCCAGTTCCGCACCTGAATTTGCTGCTGCCCGCGCACCTGGTCAATTTGCAGCACCTGGTCGCCATCCGGCACGCACAGCCCGCTGTCCTCGCCAAACTGCGCCGTAAGCTGGTGTAAAAAGGGAGAAGCCAGCGTGATGAGTTGTTGGTGAAAAGGAACTTGGGAAATGAGCGAAAGGAGGCTGGAGCCAATGCGGAACAAATTGCTCTCTGGCACTCTCTCAACCGCGCCCACCCCTTCGAGCGTTGCCAGCAGGCGGGAAACAGTGCTTTTGTGCAGGTCAACCTGCTGGGAAACGGCCGTTACCCCCACCCCCTCTGGGTGCGCCGCCACCACCTGCAAAATCGCAAAAGCCCGCTCAATGGATTGAACCGTTGACATAGTTGTCCCACATAATGAAACAGTTTTGTAAAGCAGGACAATTCTAGCAAGGCCAGGAAAGATGTCAATAAAAAATACGGCTAATCAACGACCAACAACCCAGCCACCTATCCATCGGCAGCCACTCCGCGTGCAGCCGTCAACCAAGAAGCTACATGCTCCAAAACGGCCGTTTCCACCCCCACCCCACCCATATCAAACCAGGCAATTTTCGGGTCATCCAGCCGGAACCAAGTCGCCTGTTGCCGGGCAAAGCGGTGGGTCTCAAACTTAATCCGCTCCACCGCCTCCGCCAGCGTCAGCTCGCCGCGCAGGTGCGCCAAAAGCTGCCGATACCCCAGCCCACTCATCGCCGCCAGCGGCTCGTCGTACCCTTGCGCCCGCAACCCCACGACTTCTTCCAATAGCCCGTCGGCCATCATCTGGTCAACACGGGCATCAATCCGCCGGTAAAGTGACTCCCGTTCGCGGTGCAGGCCGATCATGCAAATGTCATACGGGGGGGGATTTTTGCGCTGGATGTCGGAGATGGGTCGGCCGGCGACCAGCGTCACTTCCAGGGCGCGAACGACGCGGCGCACGTTGCGCGGGTCAATTTTGGCGGCGGCTTCGGAGTCCAAGGCGGTCAGCCACCGCGCCAGCTCCTCGCCCCCCAATGTTTCCAATGCTTGCCGCAGCTCCGGCTGGGGAGCCACGCGGGGAATGCCCCACCCTTCCACCACCGCCTGCACATATTGCCCGGTGCCGCCAACGAGGAGAGGCAAACGGCCGTTTCCCGCCACCCGCTCAATCACCCCATACGCCACCTGCTGATACGTCCCCAGCGTCACCGTCTCATCCGGCGCACACAGGTCAATCAGGTGATGTGGCACTTGCGCCTGTTCCACCGCCGTCGGCTTGGCCGTGCCAATGTTCATGCCGCGATAAAACAAACGGGAATCGGCCGAAATAATTTCCCCGCCATACTGCTGCGCCAGCCGCAGCGACAGCGCTGTTTTGCCAACGGCCGTTAGCCCCACCAGCACCAGCAGCGGGACACAAACCTCTCCTGACATGGATCATGGCTCACGCAAAGGCGCAAAGACGCAAAGATAGAACCCCTTTGCGTCTTTGCGCCTTTGCGTGAAATAAAAACAGCAACCCATTTTACCAAAACCCAATATTCGGCACATGCTCACAGCGCAGCAGCTTCCCCCGGCTGTCAAGCTCCACCGCCACCAAATCCACCCGCCACGCCACGTCATCCAAATCATGCGCCAGCAGGTAATGTTGTCCCAGTTCAAACAGCTTTCGCAGCTTGTAGGGTGTCACCCCTTCTTCCGGCGTGCCAAATCCTCGCCCCCGCCGCGTTTTCACCTCCACAAACACCAGTTCTTCCCCAGCCTGCGCCACCAAATCAATTTCGCCGTGGCGGCAGCGCCAGTTCCGCGCCACAATGGCATACCCTTTGGCCTCTAAATGGTGCGCTGCCACCGATTCGCCCCAGTCACCAAGCTGTTTACGGCCGTTTTTTTTCTCTTCCGTCATGATTGTTGCTGGCTCCCCAAACGCTGGTTTATTGGCAAGCGATGGGTGAGAAAATAAAGCAGCAGACCAGGCACCCCACCTACTAACGTAACAAGCAGTGCCCCCCAACTGCCAAGAGAAAGCAAACCAGCCGTTCCCGGCATGCCAAAGACCAAATAGAGATAGGCCAGCAGCCCGCCAATGATCCCCCATAGCGGCCAGCCAAAATAATCGGCCAGCGAAAGCTGCCGCTGAAAGGCCAACCATACGCCCAGGCTGCCCAACAGGACGGTGCCAAAGCTCAGAGCAATCAGCATTTGAATTTCAGATAAGTCCACGCGGAAGCCGGGTTCAGGCGGGGGCACAACCGGGGTGGCGGTAGCGGTGGGCGGAACGGCCGTTGCCGTGGGCGATGGCGTGGCCGTGGGAGACGGCGTTTCGGTCGGTGTGGTGGTAGGCGTGGCGGTCGGGGCATTTGTCGGGGTGATAATGGATACCGAAGCGGCCTCGCCAATGGCAATATCTACCTGCTGTGATTGCAAGGCCGGGGCAGAAACGGCCGTTATCCGAATTCGACCGTCCCGCGTGCGCTCCGGCAGCACATAATCAAGCTGCGCCACCCCATCCACCGTTGCCACCTCCTCAATGATGGTCGTCGCTTCCTGCACCAAATCCCGCTGCTCAAAGCGCACCGTCGTCCCATCCGGCACCGGGTTGCCGTTGCGGTCTCGAATGATGCCCGTTTGCAAATGCAGCGTTTCGCCAATCGAGGCATCCAGCGGAGCTTCGCCGGGGGGCGATTCAGCGCTGCCGGTATCCGTTACAATAAACAGTTCAATGACCTGTTCGGGGTCAGGCTGGGTTTGCTCAAACAACGTGTAGTTGACGCTATCAATATTGACAGGGGAGGCACCCGAAAGCGGTGACTCCAAAAACAGTGCCCTCACCGAGGCATCTATAAAGGGGTCAATTTTGCTGTAAATGCCAAAATAGGCCGTCAGCTTGCTGATCTCGGTGGTGTCGAGATAGTAGGGGGCGTTGTAGGCAAAGACAATGACGCGGGTCTTGCTGACAATATCGGGTCGCTGTGCCAAAAAGTTGGTCAGGGCGTTATCAGGGTCGTTCAGGTCAAGCGCGGCAAAGATGATCCAGTCGGCCTGCTCAATTTGGGACTGGATGAGAATGGGCGTGGAAGGAACGGCCGTTGCTTCGGGCTGTTCCGAAGTGGCCTCCGGTGTCAAGGTAGGCGAGATGGGGACGGTGGGCAGCAGTTCTTCCGGCGTGGCCGCCAAAAAGTCGTTGAGATCGGCAAACGAGTAGCTGTGGATCTGCCCTGGCGTGAGCTGATTGCTGGCCGTAGGGCCATACAGCGCCAGCATCCGCTCTTGCAGAGCCGTTTCACTGATGTAGGGCTGCGGGTCACAAACGTCGCACGGCTGCGTTTGGCGCACGTCGGTAAAAATGAGCAGTGTTTCGTTAGCACTGGGGGGGCTGGCAAGCCGTTCGCTAAATTCGGCCGGGCTGGGGGAGATAAGGGTAACGGCCGTTTGTGCCAGTTCAAACATCAGCCCACCCGTCCCCTCCTGCGGCCGCGCCGCCGCCGGGTCAACCAGCACGTTCTCAGGGGCAAAATTGCCGCCATAGAGCCGCAGCTTAAGCTGCAAAAGGTGTAACAAGGCTTCATCCACCCGCTGCTGAAACGAGACATCAGTCTCATACTTTTCCCGAAACCACAGAATCGTATCCTTGATATTTGCCAACTGCTCGCTGTACGGGGCATCGCCTAAAGCAAAGTCAGACAGATAAAGCAAATCGTTGCCCGCCAGCAGCGCATCTTTTGCCACCAGCCGGGGGCGAAATTCCTGCTCGGTATCGTCGTAAAACCGCTCCACGGAGCGCACGCCCAGCGAATCGGAAACGATAATGCCGCCATTGGTACGCCAACTCCCCATCTCCTCCAGCGACATCAATGCCGACAGTGCCTGTGGGTCAAAGCTGACGGGAGCGGTGGTGGCGCGAATGTTGCCCTGAAAGCCCTGGTAGCGGATGTGGGTGGTCAACAAAGCATCTACAGTGGCAGTGGGGCTTTTGGCCTGCCCGGTGACGGCAAAGAAGGGAGCCAACTCAATTTGCTTAAGCTGCTCCAGCGATTTACGGACGGTGGGCACTTCTTCCTCAACGGGGCGGTCGCTACTGCCGTTGCCGGGGAAATGGGTGGCAACCACGGCCATGCGGTTATGGCTACCTTCGTGAACGCCGCTGGTGTAGGCACTGCCCATTTGCCCCACCCAGTACGGGTCGCCGCCAAAAACGCGGGTGCCCAGGTCGCTGCGGCTGGCAGGGTCAGGGTTCTCCAGCACGTCGAGCGTGGGGCCAAAGAGCATGTTGACACCAACGGCCGTTAATTCCCGCCCCACAATCTGCCCCACCTGCTGCGCCATTTCCGGCTGCCACGTCGCCCCAATTGCCATGTTGTTGGGCAATTGGCTCAGCCCGTTAAACAAAGTGGTATACGGTGGGCCATCCCCTTCATGCGCCATCCCAATCAGCAGCGGCAGCGGGGTTTGCAGGGCACTGGGTACGGCGGTAGGCGGTACGGCTTCGCTGCCCAGGGTGTCGGTGTCAGAAACGGCCGTTGATTCTCCCAGCAGTGCCAGCCGCTGTAAATCATTAATGAGTTCCGCCACCTGGCGCGGCGTGTCGCCGGGGTTGCCATAGCCAGTAACGTTGTTGCTCGTCGGCCGCAGCATGACCCCACCCACGCGGTAGTTGAGAATGAGGTCGGCAATGTCGCTATCGCTGGGTGCCATGTCTCCCTCAAATGTGACCAGGAAAAGCTGACCCACCCGCTCGGCCACGCTCATGGAAGCCAGCAGTTCGTTGGCCGTGGGAGTTTGCTGGGATGCAAAAACGGCCGTTGTGCTTGAGGGCCAAATTGAGGTGAGCAGCCAAATAAAAGCCAACCCAACACGCCAAAAACGGTTCATGACAACGAATACTTCAAACTGCGGGGTAAACAATTCCCGCACTATCAATTGGTAGTTTAGGCTGAAACACGCGGCATTCAAGGGGCAAAGCGGCGTTTTTGCACGTTACCGCATGTAACGCACCAGAATTATACCGTAGATTGCCCAGCAGAACACCTGTGTTACAATCGTTTTATACTGATTCATCCATAACATGCTTTATATATGCAGGTAACAAGGCAAGTCATCTTTAACGACACGGCTTGCCACGATAAACCATGTCCGACACAATACGCAATATCCTCACGGTTGTCATGCTGCTGGTACTGGCCGTCAGTGCCTTTGCTGCTGGGTTTATGGCTAACGATTTTTTGGAACGGCAGCAAATCACCATTTGGGGGCAACCGAAAGCACTTTCTGCGGAAGAACAATTTGCCGTTTTTGATGAAGCGTGGGAACGGATTAACGGAAGCTTTATTGGCGATCTCCCGTCTGACCAGCAGAAAACATATGGAGCCATTCGTGGCTCCATGCAGTTGCTTAACGACCCCTACACAGTGTTTATTGAACCGGTAGCACGGGATCAGGAGCGCGACAGCTTGCAGGGGACGTTTGGCGGGATTGGCGCTACATTATCGCGCCCGGAAGATGGGGCCGACATTGTGCTGGAGCCGATTCCGGGGAACCCGGCCGAGGCAGCGGGCATTTTGTCGGGCGATGTACTGTTGGCGGTGGACGGCACGCCGATTACAACTGACATGACGGTGCAGGCGGTGAGTGAGCTGATTCGAGGGGAGAAAGGAACGGCCGTTATCCTCACCGTCCGCCACCCCAACGCAACCGACCCTGTAGACATCGCAATCACCCGTGCCGACATCCTCATCCCCTCCGTCAGCTATCGGCTGCTGGAAAACAACGTTGGTTACATCCAGCTCACCCGCTTTAGCGGCGAAAGCAACAACGAAATTGCCGCTGCCCTAGAAGACCTGATTGCCCAAGGAGCCGAGCAATATGTGCTTGATCTACGCGGCAATGGCGGCGGGCTGCTAGATGCGGCTGTAGAAATTGCCGACCATTTTCTCGACGAAATGCCCGTGCTGTATCAGCAAAGCAAAAACGAAGGGGAGCACGTGTTTAGCACCACCAACAGCACCATTTTGCCCGATGCACCTCTAGCAATTTTGGTAGATGGTGGCACGGCCAGCGCATCGGAAATTTTGGCCGGGGCACTGCAAGATTATGACCGCGCCGTGCTGGTGGGCAGCTCCAAAACATTTGGCAAGGGGTCGGTGCAACTGGTTTATGATTTGCGCGATGGCTCTTCGGTACATGTCACTTCTGCCCGCTGGTTCACCCCCAACCACACCCAAATTGACCAGCAGGGGCTGGAGCCGGATGTGATGGTGACGGTGACGCAAGAAGCAATTGACGCCGGCCGGGATGAAGTGTTGCTGCGGGCGATTGAGCATTTAACCCATAACAATTAGGAAATTCGGGGGTTAACTTCCTTTTAACGTGATGCGTGGTACGTGGTGCGTAACCAATTAACTCCTTTGACGCACCACGCACTACGTACCAAATTTGTCAACCTCGCAAAATCCGAAAGAACCATGAATATTTCCCGAAGAGGGTTAAAGTTTTCGCCAGGCTGCTTTATAATGGGGTGCTATATTAACGACTTGGACACTTAAAAAGCATGATAAATCCCCCCACTTCCAACGAAACTCCTTCTAAACGGCTGCCATACATTTTGGGCGCAATGATTGTGCTGTTGCTGGGTGGCGCAACGGCCGTTTTTGGCTATTACCTTGGGCGTTCTTCGGGCGGTGAAAAAACGGCCGTTGTGGTGACGCAGGAAACGACCCGCGAGATTGTGGTGACGGCCACGCCGAAGCCCACGGCGCAACCGGCTGAGGAGGCGGTGGCAAATGTAACGGATCCGGAGCCAGAGGAATTAACGGCCGTTCCCACCATCGCTGTCGAAGTTGTACCCGCCCCTGCCCAAACCGAACCCACCCCTGCTGCCGAATTTGTACCGCGCCAGGAAGAAGTTGGCGACATAGATTTTGCCCTCTTCTACGAAGCGTGGCGCGTCCTGATCGAAGAATACGACGGCCAAATTCCCAGCAACGAAGAGCTGCTTTTTTCCGCTATCAACGGCTCCATTGACACCCTGGGCGATGAACACACCCGCTTTGTCAACCCCGAAACTGCCCAGCGCATCCGCGAAAACCAGGGGCCGGTGGAAGGCATTGGTGCGATTGTCACCGAAAACGAAGACGGCCAAATTGAAATTGTGCGCCCCATTGACGGCCAGCCGGCCGACCTCGTTGGGGTCAAAGCCGGGGATGTCATTATTGCCGTCAACGGTGAATCGGTCGAGGGGCAGTCACTAGATGAAGTGGTGCTGGTGGTACGCGGCCCCAGCGGCACCCAAGTCACCATCACCGTCCGCCGCCCCGGTGTGGACGAGCCAATTGATTTCACCATCACCCGCGCCCGCTTTGAGGTGCCAGTAGTGGAGTCTGAAATGCTGCCAGAGCAAATTGCCTATGTGCGGCTGACCACCTTCCTTGACCAAAATGCGTCCATTCAGCTTAAAGACGCGCTGGAAACGCTGCTGTCGCAAAACCCCGTGGGCATCATTTTTGACCTGCGCGACAACGGCGGCGGCTATCTGACCGAGGCGATCAACGTGGGCGATCTATTCTTGCCCGAAGGCACCATCCTGATGGAGCGCAACATTCGCGGGCTGGACGAAACGTTTGGCGGTGACAGCGGCGACAGTGGCGAGACGCTGCCGCTGGTGGTGCTGGTCAATGCAGGCAGTGCCAGTGCCTCAGAAATTGTGGCCGGAGCCATTCAAGACAGTGGGCGGGGCATTATTTTGGGAGAAACGACCTTTGGCAAGGGGTCGGTACAGCAGGTGCATACCCTGAGCAACGGCGCAGAACTGCGCGTGACCATTGCCCGCTGGTTTACCCCCAACAACCACAGCATTGACGGCGCGGGCATTACCCCCGACATTGTGGTGGAAACCCCCGCCGACTTGGGTGGTGATGCCGACACCCAACTGCAACGCGCCATCGAATATATTTTGACCGATACCGGCCAATAGCGTTGATCAAGAAGTTCAACTTCTTTGGAGAAGTTGAACTTCTCAATGGGTTGCATCATGTTAGCTGAAACTATTACCCTAAAAATTCCAGAACTTTTGTATCGCCGCCTGCAAAACACGGCGCAATCTACCCGTCGCCCCCTAGATGAGGTCATTATCCACGCTTTGCAAATTGGTAGCCCACCCGTATGGGATGATGTCCCAGCCGAATTTCAGGCGGATTTGGCTGTCATGGACAGGCTGGATGATGATGCGCTGTGGCAAATTGCCCGCAGCTACAAAACAGAAGCAGAGATGGAGCGGTATGACGAATTGTTGGAGAAAAGTGGAACCGGGGGATTAACGGCCGTTGAAGGCCAAGAACTACAACAGCTACGCCAAGAAGCTGACCGCTTTATACTACAAAAAGCTCATGCTGCCGCCCTCCTTCGCTGGCGCGGTCATACAGTTCCTATCAAATGGTGCCATTATTTAATCCGCGCAGACAGCAATGGGCAAATCACTTTGCTTGGGATGCGACCAGCATCCATATCATTGGGCTAACAGCCGTAGGGCGTGCCACAATTATCGCTTTAGACATGAATAACGCCACTATCAGACCAGCTCGTCGTCGGTGGGTTGCAGCCGGTTGGCACCCACCCCAAAACTAAACAGCTCAATCCCCTTTATGACGTATCAGTTTTTCAACTGAGCAGTTTTTCGTCAGCAGACAATGATCTGCTGACGAAGTGCTGACGTTTGCTGTGTAAACTGCCTTTAATACTTTATTGGAGGCACGATTATGCAGCAAACAGCACTCAGCTTTCGCTTTTGTTTCCCGCAACTTGACCGGCAAACGGCCGTTTCCTTCCTTTACCAAAACAAAGAAGAACTCCATTTGGCCGACGAAACGGCCGTTTCTCAGGTCGTTGACCTCGTTTTCAGCAAAGGCGGCATTTTTGGCGGCTTTGACCGCCAGCAGCAAATGCAGGCCATGATGGGCTTCTTTTTTGGTGAGCCAAGCCAACATTACCGCAATAAACAGGTGCTTTTTATGTACGTTGCCGTCATCGCGCCCCAATATCGCCTGACCCGCACCTTCCACGCTGGGCTAATAACAGTACTGCGCGAGTTTCAATTGATGGGGATGGAAGAAATTCGGCTACAGGCGGAAGATATAGACCGCTATACAAACAAACTTTACGGCCGTTTTGCCCAGCCCATCAGCGAAGATGTAACTATACGCGGCATCAAGGTCATCACCTACGGCGGCTCCATCGAAAATGCGCTGGCCTATCTGCAACTCGGCCGGCAGCCCCAATGTCACCACGCACCCACCTACAGTGACCGCAACACCGCCCAACATGCGGCGGCGCTGCTCCCCTAAGCAAACAATTGCCTGAATCTTTTAACAAGGAGGTGACATCATGATGCCCATGCCTATGCCCATGCTCATGCCGTAGTCCATTCGCCTTGTTGACACGACCACGCAGTTGTGCCAACACCAAAGAAGGCCAGCCTCAGTTGTGAGGCTGGCCTTCTTGCACTTTACATTCTTTAGGGTGACAATTTGGTGGCAGCTCACATTAGAGGTTGATCTTCGTTTCAACCAGCCCTAAACGAAGACTATAGTCCACACTGGAATACCTATTTTCGTCTTTATAACGCTATCAAGAAGGAGAAATCATGCCACAATTACGTGATCAAATAAATCCACAAGATCAAGTAACATCAGGTTCTCAAGAGTCAAATGATCAGTTGAAAACTATGATTGACGCTACGCCTTGGCCTTGGTCTCAGGCTCGCTGGGTTAAGAAAAAAGAAGGTTTGGAAGCAGCCATCAAGGAGACGATTGTTTCTGTTCAGGACGCTGTCGCAACCCGACAAAAAGCCATTGAAGATATCCTAGCTCTTCAAGAAGAGGCGTCAAGCCAGCGGTCTAAAATAGAAAAGCAGCAACAAGAAAAGTTGAGCGGCCTCCAAAAAGCAGAAGATGAGGCAAGAGCAGAGTTGAGTCGCCTCCAAAAAGAAAAAATTGCCGCAGTTAATATGGGTAAGACGAATTTAGTTAAGCAACTAGATATAAAGATAGCTATACAAAAAACTTTAATAGCACAAAAGAAACAACTGAAAACTTTAATAAAAACTGTAACAGGGGCTGCTTATGACTATTACCTTCTTGAGGAAGGGAGCCAAGGTGAGTTAGCCCAAAGGCTTTTTGATTTAGATAATCAGACACAGCGAATAATTGATTGCGAGACAGTTCTTGCTTCTTTACAAGCGAATGTGTTGTTAGGTCTGTTCCCCAAGTTTGAAAAGAGATTGGTTAATGGAAAAAATCGGCTACAGAAATTTAGCATTGATTATGTTTTTCGCCTCTTCTTAGAACAAGTTTCGATTGACGTTAATTTAATTCAGCTGGCCTTGCAGCAGCGCCAATTAAATAAGCAAAACAAAATCACACAGCAGGGATTTGCCTTACAGGCAGCTCAGGTGATTGCGATGAATGCCATTTGGCCAGCCATAAACGAGGAAGACGGGTTCACAGAGGATACCAATGTTATTTGCTATTTGCAGAACGGTGTCGACATTCGTCTCATCCCTTATCACAATGTGATGTTGATTGGGATTCCTTATGGTGTTATGTGTCAAGACGGCAAGTGGCTTGCAATTGATTATCTCGCTATTCCCCACGAGATTGGACACCACCTATTTTGGTTTAAACGAACGCATGAATCTGAAAATTTGCGACAGAAGCTGATAAAAAAGCTGTGGGAGATTGATGAGCTCAAAGCGGGCTTAGCAACAATTATGGCACAACAGACAGAGGGCATTGAGCCAGAGTTTAAATCCTTGCAAAAGCATCAATGGTATTTTCGCTGGCTGGAAGAGATATTTGCCGATGCCTTTGGTTGTCGCATTGCCGGCCCCATTTCCGTCTTAAGCTTCCAAGAACTCCTTGCCAGTGGTTCACCAACCGCGCACGAATCGCACGATCACGTACATCCGATTCCCGCATTACGGCCGTTCATTCAAACGGAACTATTGAGCAAGATGGGCCAAATAAGCGAGCCTCAGAAGGACAAACTGAACGAGAGCTGGAGCCAATGGGTGCAGACGCATTGGGGGAGGTGGCTAACGGCCGCTTCCATTGCAGAGCAAACATTTGAGCTTGACGGGCAAGACAGCTCGTTGACAGGAAAGGAAATCTTAAAACGTCTTGAGCCGGTTCTTACAATCGTCGCTGAGCAAATCATGGCCCTCATCCCTGCCGATAAACACCCAAACTGGACACAAGATTGGGATCATTCCGACACCATATCGTTAGAGAAGCTATATCATTTATTTACTGAAGGAACATTCCTCAAAAACTTATCCCCTCTAATAAGGACAGATGGCTCTGATTTCCACTCCATTGGACAACGCGACCTGATTACCCAGATTACACGCTTCGATCCTTCAAGTAAGCTAATTTCTGGCTTGGATCAATTAGAACAGTTGGATGAGTGGGTTGAACAAATGCTCCTTGAAGGCTGGACTAAAGAAGGTCCTGATGGCGGCAACCTGGGAACTTAGGAGATCTATTGGCCAACTTAGTTGGTGACGCGATCGAGAAGTTGATTAATAAGGTGTGTATGATTTAAAAACCGGGCAATTTGCAGCGCTTCTTGCCAATAGGTTTGACTTTTCTCAACAAGATTCATCTTTTTGAAAATATCTCCTAGCTGGCGCAAGGCGTATCCGTAGCCCAACCGATCTTCAATTTCTCGATAGATCTTTATTGCGATTTCAATGCTTTCTTGGGCTTCAGTAAGTTGATTAGAGCGTAGATAGGAGGCACTCAACGTCTGTAAAATCATACTCTGATAACGTCGATTCCCAAGTTTTTCAAACAGGGTTAGTGTCTCCAAACAAATTTTGATTGCTGTAGGATACTCGCCTTGGAGCAGATAAATAGAAGCGATGATATAGTTGGTTGCCCCTACTTCGGCTTGATTATTTTGCTCGAGCCCCAATTTTAATGCCTTTGTCGCGTTGTTTAGCGCATTATTTAGCTCCCCTTTGCGAAATTCAATCTCGGCTAGCAAACGCAAGGTGGCCATGATTTCTTTTTTGTTTTTTTGCTGCAATTGAATCTCAAGTGCTTTAGAGGCTGTCGTCTCAGCGCGAGTTGGTGTTTCATCAACTGCTAAATATATTCTAGACAAACTCCGAGCCGTTGTCGCTGCTTTCGAGTACTCGCCAAGTTCAGTATGCAAAGCTTGGCTCATTTCCAATAGTTCTTGGGCATCAGCATACAATCCCTGATCATAGAGAATAAACCCTTGCAAATATTTTGCAGTCGCAACGCCTTTATCGTCTTCAAGCTGGTAGTAAAGTTTTATCGCTTCTTCTAAGCGTTGGCCTGCCCAATCATACAAGCTTTGCTCAACGTTGATGGTGGCTCTTTGGGTAAGAATATCTGCTAGTGCTTTATGCGACTGGAGTGTTTTAGCCGCTTTTTCCGCCAACTCATAGGCTTCAGTAGCATCCTGATAACGGCCGTATTGCAACCAGCTTTCAGCTAATATCTCGGCAAAATCGACCACCGCCTGCCACGCTGCCAAGGCATCAGCGGCGCGTATCGCCGCTGCGATATTTTCCCATTCCGGATCAAGGGCTGTAAACCGCTCTCTGTTTTCTTGAGCCAGGGTCAGGTAATAACTAACCATGCGTCGCTTTAATTCATTAGGTTCAGTTAGCTTTTCGGCGGCAAAATCAGCCAGCAGTGGATGCTGATAATAACGGGATTCTTCAGCCTCGTTAACAAGCGAAAGAGCCACCAGCGTATAAAGATTATCCTCTGTGTCAAAAAGCTCTTGGTCGAGAACAGCCGTTAATGCTGCTGCGGAAAACGGCCGTCCCCCAAAAACAGCCATTGCCGCAAAGGTCTGGCGCAAATCTTCATCTAGCCCGTCCCAGCTTACCTGAAACGATGCCCGCACCGCCTGATCGCTAATCCTCAGGCCCAAACGGTGCTGCGTATCTTGCAGACGTTGCACCATATTAGTTAGCGTCATTCGCTGGCGCGACTTTAACCGCTGCGCAGCAATCTCCACCGCCAGCGGCAAGTAATGGAGCAAATGGCCGATTTCCATCGCCGCATCCTCTTCTGCACTCACCCGTTCCTTGCCCAAAATCTGCTCCAATAGGTCGCGGCAACCGCTGGGCGACAGCTCTTTTAGCTGAAAGGCAACGGCGTTTAAAACCGAAGCAATGTCTAAATTGCGGGTTGTCAGAATGACGCGGCAGCGATCTCCATGAACAAGCAGCGAACGCACGGTCGCCGCCTCATCAACATTGTCAAGAACAATCAGGGTTTGTTTGGTTGCCAGCAGGCTGCGAACGGCCAGTTCACGGCTTCCCAAATCAGCCAACCCGCTATAATCATAACCATAGGCACGCCCCCACAATGCTAATATGTTGATGGCCTCGCTGGTATGGGTATTGACCCACAATACACCGTCGGCAAATTGATCACGCAAATGATGCGCCAAGGCAGCAGCCAACGATGTTTTGCCCGCTCCCCCCATGCCAACTAGCGCAATGGGCGATCTGTTTTCTACTTCCATAAGCTGTGCCGCCAACGCCTCAATTTCGCGGGTGCGCCCTACAAAATGAGGCGGAAGATGGGGTGCTTGGAAAGGTGGCGGAAGATCAGGGGCAGGTGCAATAAGTTGCGCGGCTCGTTCGGCGCTAATCTTACCACTGCGAATCTGCTCAAAAACGGCCGTTGTTTCTGCCTCCGGCTCCACCCCCAACTCGTCCTCCAACAGGTTGCAACACGCTTCATATTGAGCAACGGCTGCGGCTCGCTCTCCATCTAATGCCAGAGCTAACATCAACTGCCGATGAGCCACCTCACGCCACGGCTCGATGGCAAGCTGCTGTCGCGCTAACAGCTTGACCTGCATAAATTCACCTTGCTTCAAGGCACTCGTTGCGGCTCTCTCTAGTGCTTCTAAAGCAAGGTGATAAAAGTGCTCCCGCTCCACCCGCAGCCACGCTTCAAACGGTTCGCTGTCGCAGAAGAAGCCGGGGAGCAGGGTGCCAGCATAGAGGGAAACGGCCGTTTGCCAATCCTCACGCCCACAGGCGGCTAAAAACTGATCCAGGTCGAGCGAGAAATCGGCGGCGGGGTTGAACTGCACCGTCTGCCGCGTGACTAGCAAAAACGGCTGGGGCGAATCGTCGCTGTCGTTTAGCACTTTCCGCAGTTGGTACAGCGACTGGCGCAAATTTTTCTTGGCGGTGGCATCGGTATCGTTGGGCCAAAAGAGGGTGGCGAGGGTGTCGCGGGGAAACGGCCGTTTGGCCTGCATTGCCAAATAAACCAGCAGCCCCTGCACGTTGGCCGAGCGAAAATGGAGCAGCGGTTCGCCGTTTAGTTCAGCCTGGAAGGCACCAAAAAATGTCAAAGACAGACGAGGCATAGAACTATTTTACACGAGATTCCCCTAAAGAAACCTCGTTGACAAACTTTCTGAATCACAGGTAACAGATAAAGACGATCTGCTGACGTTTTTAACGGCCGTTGACGACGAACTGCTGACGGCCGTTTTCTACAATGCTGTCAAGTTAATTAGGAATTCGGCCGAACTCCTCCAACAACAAATTTTATCGTCACCGAGCAAGTGCTCCCCACAAGCGAAGTAACGGATGGAACCCGTTTCCAGCGCACGCTCAAAAACAGTTTGTCTTAAAGGAGTTTGTCATGTCCACCTTTATCGGTTTGAAAGTCTCGTCTGTCCTTATCCTCACCTACATCATCCCCGCCCTTACCCCCCTCATCAGCTTTGGTCTGATGTGCAGCGGCGAAGGAACCCATTGCGGTGGCTAGCGCCTGATAAAAATACACCAATCTAGGCCACAGCAGATTTAAGTTCTGTTGTGGCCTTTCTTAATTCGCTAAGCTTATCTATCAAATCGAGAACGTTTTCCTCTCCCCTCTTATCCCCTATCTGACGACGAAGCACTAAAGAACGATTAAAAAAATATTCAGCTTCCTGAAAATCGCCCACTTTTTGAGCATTCCATCCCAAATTACGATAAAAAACAGCTTGTGAAAACATATCGCCGCTAAATCGAGCCAAATCTAGAGCTTGAAACAGATGCTTTTTAGCCAACGTATAATCACCAGCCTCGATTTCGACTAAACTCAAGTTGCTTAAAGCAGCCCATTGCCCTTGTTGGTCATTATTTATTTGGCTAATCATCATCGCAGATGATAAATATTGCTTTGCTTTGGTAAATTGTTTTAGATTTATAGAAACGACCCCTAAGCTATTTAGCGTAAATCCCTGCTTCCGTTGGTCATCTGTTTGATTCCATACTTCTAAGGCTTCTTCTAAGAAAGAACGGGCAACATCATATTTACCTTGGTAATCATTCACAATACCCAAATGAAAGGTTGACCAACCAACAAGGATTGGGGAGGAAATGATTTTGGCTAATCGTAACGCTTTATGCAAAAAAGATTGAGCCTCATCCAGGTTGCCTTGCCGATAGGCAATTTCACCAAGCGTGATATGTAAACGACTTTGAAGCCAACGGCCGTTTGTCGTTTCGCGTCCCTCGACCAACCCCAACGTCTCCTGAATCAAGGCAATGGCCGCATCATACTGCGACAGCCGCACCCGCATTCCAGCTTGGTGGGTCATAAGGGTGGCAAGGGTGAGGGTTTTGCTGTCGGATGGGGGGAGGGGTTGGAAGGCAGAAACGGCCGTTTCTAGCATCCCCTCCGCCTCCTGATACAGCCCACGAATCTGGTAAAAATCGGCCAACCCGTTGGCGCAAGCCAACAAGCGTGCGGCGGCACTTTCACCAACGGCCGTTTGCCACGCCAGCCGCACATTGTCCAAGTCAGCGGCAATGGCCCGCGCCGGAATTTGCGGCGTGGCTCCCGCCAATGGCTGCTCCTGTTCCGCTACAAAGTGAAGGTAATAGTGGCTGTGGCGCGTTGCCAGGGCATCGCTTGCCGCCAGCTTTTCCGCCGCAAACTGCCGCAGCAGGTCATGCAGTTGGTACCGCTCCCCCTCAAGCTGCAGCAGCGATTTCCCACACAGCCCCTCAAGCTGCGCCTCGGTTGCCCCGGAAACGGCCGTTGCCGCCGCCAGCGTAAAACCACCGCGAAAGACCGACAAGCTGGCAAAAAGCTGCTGCTCGGCCGCCGTCAGCAGGTGCCAGGAGCTTTCAAAGACGGCGCGGACGGTGCGGTGGCGGGTTGGCACGTCGCGGAAGCGGGTGGCAAGCGCGTCGAGCGCGTTTTGCATGGCGGCAATTAGCTCAGCGAGCGACCATTGACGCAGCCCGGCTGCCGCCAACTCCAGGGCCAGCGGAATGCCGGCGGTGAGGCGGCAAAGCTGGGCAACCTGGGTTTGGTTATCAGCAGTGAGGGCAAAACGGCCGTTTGCCCGTTCGGCGCGATCCAGAAAGAGGCGCACGGAGGGAAAATCGGCCAGGGGTGGTGGGGTGACGGGAGAAACGGCCGTTTGTGAGAAAAACGCCTCGGCCAGCTCCACATCCGCTACCTGCGACAGCGACGGCAGCGGCAAATACCCCAACCGATAAACCCACTCCGCCATAAAACCGAGCGGCTCCCGCGAGGTGCAAATCACCCGCAACTGCTGCGCCTCTTGCAGCAGCTCAATCACCAAATCAGCCCCGTCCAGTAAATGCTCAAAATTATCGAGCAGCAGCAGCGCCTGACGATCACGCACCAGCGCCAGCAGTTGCTCCCTGGGGGTTGTTTGCCCTCGCAGCGAACACCCCATCGCCGCCGCAATGGCCGTGGCAATATCGTTTTCCAGCCCAGCGGCCTCGGCGCGGCTGGCTACCCCTGCCAGCGGCACAAACCACACCCCATCGGCAAACTGCTCCTTGACCCGCCACCCAATCTCTTGCGCCAGCCGCGATTTGCCCAAGCCGCCTTCCCCCACCAGCGTGATAAAGCGATGGTCAGAACCGCTAACACGCTCGGTCAGCAGAGCAACATCCGTTTCGCGGCCAAAATAGGGGGTGACGTGGGCGGGCAGGTTATGGGGGGTGGAAATGGGTTCCTGGGGCTGCGGGGCAATAGTTTCACCAGCGAGGATTTTTTCATAAACGGCCGTTGTCTCCCCACTCGGCTCCGTCCCCAATTCAGCGGCTAAAATGTGGCGGCAGCTATCAAACTGCGCCAGTG
The DNA here is from genome assembly GCA_020432595.1 of Anaerolineales bacterium. Next base: position 22,535 of record JAGQGA010000011.1, read on the forward strand.
CCGCGCTGCGCTCCCCGTTTTGTGCCAACGCCAGCATCAACTGCCGATGCCCCTCCTCGCGCCAAGGCTCAAAGGCAAGCTGCCGCCGCGCCGCCGCCTGCGCCGCCGCAAAATCCTGCGCCACCAACCGCTGCTCCCCCAGCCGGTAAAGCGCGTCCAACGCCTGCCGGTGAAGCTGTTCCCGCTGGTGCAGCAGCCACTCTTCAAATTCGAGGCTGTCGCAGGTGAAGCCGGGGAGGAGTTCGCCAACATACAGATCGCTGGCCGTTTGCCACTCTTCGGCCGCAATGGCCGCGATAAAACGGTCAACGTCAAGGCGGTAATCACTGTCAGGGTTGAATTGAACGGATTGGCGATTGACGAGCAAAAACGGTGCCTGGGCTTGCTCCCCCAATACCTTCCGCAACTGATAGAGCGACTGGCGCAAATTTTGCCGCGCTGTGTTGTCTGGTTCGTCAGGCCAAAAAAGGGCGGCCAGAGTTTCGCGGGGAAACGGCCGTTTGGCCTGCATCGCCAAATAGATCAGCAACCCCTGCACGTTGGCCGAGCGAAAGTTGGTAATGGACTTGGCTGCGATGCGGGCTTGGAAGGCGTTGAAAAAGGTTAACTCCAAGGACTCCATAGCCCATTATACCTATGAACCATTGGCTTTTGCCAAAAGTGCTGACGAACTGCTGACGCTTGCTGGTTAAGATGAAGGTTATAAGTAGAGAACGGCCGTTTTCCAAACCATCTTAAAAATCAATGGCAAGCTCGGTTCAAGCTTATCGAGTGGCGATAGCTTGGTGGCCTAGGGCAAAAGTCAAGTTATTTACATTACAGTCAATGGAGGATTAAATAAATGTTTTGGTACAAAAACCTTTCACACCAAAGTGGTGGTCAAATGTGGCAAGGCCCTAAACAAGTAGGACAAAAGTGGCAAGATTTCAAGCACATTTTTGCTGGATCGGATCAAGTGATTTATGCCATAAAAAATGATGGCACGCTTCTAATGTACAAACACGTTGGGCAGGAAAATGGAAATTTCTCCTGGGATGGTGCGCCCAAACAAGCAGGAAGTGGCTGGGAAAGTTTTAAGCATGTTTTCGGCGGAACAGATGGCCTAATTTATGCGATAGAACAAGATGGCACACTCTTCTTATACCACAATAAAAAGCATGCACAGTTTGATGCAGCATGGGAGGCTCCTAAAAAGGTAGGAAATGGCTGGGAAAGTTTTAAGCATGTTTTCGGCGGAACGGATGGCCTAATTTATGCGATAGAACAAGATGGCACACTCCTCTTGTATTACAACAAAAAACATGCTCAATTTGATGCAGCATGGGAAGCACCGAAAAAAGTAGGAAACGGCTGGGAGGATTTTAAGCACGTTTTTGGTGGTGGGTCAGATGGTGTTGTTTATGCAATACGACAGGATGGAACACTTTGTTGGTACAAGAATGTGCAGCATGCTAATTTTGGCGGAAGGTGGGAAGGCCCCGAGCAAGTAGGAAACGGCTGGGCGGGCTTTAAACATGTTTTCGGTGGGCCAAATGGAATTATCTATGCGGTTTCGACACGTTGTCTAAATTTGCATTTCAAAATTTTGACGGAGCCAAATTTCGACCGTTTAGAAATGGTTACGGCAGCAAGGGAAGTTTTCAACCGCTTACTCATCAATATCGATATTCGCTCCACCGAAATTCTTGATCTCCCTAATCTTGAACAGCTTGATGTAGGCCCATGCAACAAGGGTATCTTGACAAACGATATAAAAACCCTTTTTGGAAACAGACGAAATGTTAATCCAAATGAAGTGGTCGCCTATTTCGTAGATTCGTTGTTACCATCTGCGTCTAACCTTATTGGCTGTGCTGTTCATCCTTTTAATCAACCAGGTTTTGTTCTCACAAAAGAACAGGACAATCGTTGGACATTAGCTCATGAGCTTGGTCATGTGCTTGGTCTTAGACATCCTGAAGAGAATATTAATAAGGTGCGAGCCGATTTGATGGAGCCAAAGCCAGCTGTGATCAACTCTTCTCCATACTTTGAAGATAAGGAAAAACAGACAATTTTAAGTAGCAATCTGATCATCCAATATTAACGGTGGCGTTGTTCCTAGCTCCCTGTTTATGTACAAAACGATCCAATTTACGGTGAGATAGCGAAGGGGCTGGCCTAGTTATGAATTGGCCAGCCCTGTATTTCACTGCGTTGACAAAGGGGCAGCTTTGTTGTGGCTGGCCTGTTGCCCTCCAGCAGTCCGTGACGATGGTAACTCTTGTCGTTATTGTTTTGCTGGCAAGACAACCGGCTTCGCTACCCTAGAGATTTAATCATGCAAACCAATATACCGACCCAAAAATCTATAACCAAACTGCAAACACAGATTTTGCAGGAATGTGTGACCATGACAAGCTTTGCATTAGAAACGGGACGTACAGTAGCACCATCAATCATGCAGGCGATTGAAGCAACATTATCAGATCAGCAAGGGCCTGATAGTAAGATAATTACAAGTCATCAGCTCCTTGTAGCGCATAATCAGCTTGTGCGGCTTATCGCTCCCGCTAAACCAACAACCTTACCTGAGGCACCTAAATATGTTGAAACGTTTTGGATTTTCCCCAGATTGCGCAAGCCAAGCTTGGTTAATCAACTCATGTGTGTGGCTCTAGGTTTTCTTCTGGTTTTTATCTTGACTAGCTTGTCACCGGAGGTAAACGAGGAAAATATTCAGCTCGATTTCGCCAATCTCAATGGCATTCCTTTGTTGATTAACGAGCTATTTGTGTTGTCAGCTGCCGGATTGGGGGCTTCGTTTGCAGCGTTGTTCAAAGTCAACAGCTTTATAACCAAATATACTTTTGATTCTAAACATACGACATCTTATTGGATTCAGTTGATGTTGGGCATCATCGCTGGCCTTTTTATTTCGCAACTATTTGATATTGATTTGACGGCTGGTAATGTTGATTTTTTGTCTAGGCCGGTATTGGCTTTGTTAGGTGGATTCTCGACAACGGTCGTCTACCGCTTGCTCAAACAACTCCTGGCGGCGTTGGAATCTCTGGTCAAAGGGGATGCGGAGGATTTGCTCGAAACACACAGGCAGCTACTGCAACATGATGCCCAACAGGTCATCCAGGAAAACCGCCTTAAGATCATTGCCGAATTGGTAACCTTGAAAGAGAAGTTGGCTCACAGTAATGATGGCGATCAGTTCCATAAGGCGTTGGATGATGTGGTGGCTAAATTTTTGGAAGCAGGCTAAGAAAACGGCCGTTTACACAAGCATATGAG
>JAGQGA010001199.1 GCA_020432595.1 Anaerolineales bacterium
TGGCATGTGGAGCGCATCTGGCGTATTTTGCGGGGCCGGGAGGATTATTCGCTGCAGCTGGTGTTTTTGGAAATTTGGGGCAATTTGGTGGGGTTTTGGGCTTTTTGGGAAGCGGTTGAGCAGCATCGTCGCTTGAATGGCCCGGATGCCAATCCTATTCAGCCGCAACAGGACGCTGTATGAACGAGTTTTTGCCGGTTTCGATTGTGACGCCTGCTTACAATGCGGCGGACACCATCGCCGAGACGATTGAATCGGTATTGGCACAGACGATGCCACAGTGGGAGCTGATTGTGGTGGATGACGGCTCGACGGACGAAACGGCCGTTATCGTAGCCGATTTTGCCACCAGGGACCCACGCATTCGTTTGCTGTGCCAAAAAAATCAGGGAGCCTGCGTGGCGCGCAATGCGGGTTTGGAGATAGTGCAGCACGAGTGGGTGATGTTTTTGGATGCAGATGATCTGCTTTTGCCGCAACATTTGCAGCGCATTACGGCCGTTGCCCTCAGCGATTCCTCATTAGATGCGGTACACAGCGGCTGGGCACGGCTCACCCCAGACGGCAAAGTATA
>JAGQGA010001200.1 GCA_020432595.1 Anaerolineales bacterium
TTCCATCCCCGAAGCCGTGGGCAACGCTGGCCTCCTTTTTGACCCCCACAACCCGGCGCAATTGGCTGAACGGATTCTAAGCGTACTGGATGATCCGGCACAGTTGGCTACAATGCAGCAGCGTGGGCTGGCTCACGCGCACCTGTTTAGCTGGGAACGGGCAGGACGAGAAACGGCCGTTGTTTACCAGCGGGCTTTGTCACAAGATTTGTAAACATGACGCATAAACCACAAACAGCCATAACCGATAACAGACGACCGACGACGGACAACCGACCCCAGTCTCTTTCTTCCATCCGCGTTCGTCCGCGTTCGTCCGCGTCCAATTCTCACGTATGAAGAATCAGACGATTCGCACCATTACCATCATCAGCGACTTGATCCTCATCAATCTCGCTTTTGCCTTCGCCTACCTGGTGCGCTACCGTTGTCAATGGTTCTACCCCATCCAGTTTGACGAACCGTACAGCGACTATTTAGGGCAGCAGGCCATCCTCACCCTGCTGCTCATCCTCACCTTTTCACAAAACCGGGTGTGGCAGCGGCGGCGCGGCGAAACCTGGATTGATGAAAT
>JAGQGA010001201.1 GCA_020432595.1 Anaerolineales bacterium
ATTCCAGTGCATTCGTCGCCACCACGCCACGTACCTCGCCGGAGCGCAACCCGTGTTCAATCTCCCGCCGCTCCAGCGGCAAATAGCCGCCGCGGTAGCCGACAACGGCCGTTTCCGCCAATCCGGCATAATGCAGCTCATCCTGCAAATAAGTCAACAGCAGTTCCACCGTCTGTCGGGCGCGGGCAAACACAATCGTCTGCACATTCTGCGCCAAAAACGTCATCGCTGCATCCCGCGACGCGATCACGCTGCTGCCGCGCAGCCCCAAATCTTCATCAATGATGGGTGGGTTGTAGAGGATGAACTGCTTTTCGCCACGAGGTGAGCCGTTTTGATCTTCGTCAATTAACGTAAATGGTTTTTCCACCAGCCGCTCAGCGTGTTCCTGTGGGTTGGCAATGGTAGCGGAGCAGCAGATAAACTGCGGATCGCTGCCGTAAAATTCGCAAATACGGCGCAGGCGGCGAATCACATTCCCCACATGGCTGCCGAAGATGCCGCGATAAACGTGAATTTCATCCAGCACGACAAATTCGAGATTGCTGAACAGGCTGCGCCAGCTTGTGTGGTA
>JAGQGA010001202.1 GCA_020432595.1 Anaerolineales bacterium
TGAAGGGGTGAAGGGGTGACAAGGTGACAAGGTGACTGGGTGATGTGGTGTCACCTTGCCACCTTGTCACCTTGTCACCCATTATTTTTTCATACAGCGCTGTTGTTTCCGTGGCGGGTTGCACACCCAGCTCCTCATCCAGCAGGCGGCGGCAGGTTTCGTATTGGGTGAGGGCGGCGCTGCGCTGGCCGTCGGCGGCGAGGAGGTGCATGAGCTGGCGGTGGGTTTCTTCGTGCCACGGTTCGATGGTGAGCAGTTGGCGGGCGGCCTGGATGCCGGGCGGGGCTTGTTGGGTGTGTACGGCCGTTTCTACCAATTGGTAAAGGTGGGTAACGGCCGTTTGCCGCAGCCGCTCCCGCACGCCCACGGCCCAGGTCTCAAATTCGGGCGCGTTGGGCAGGTCGAAGCCGGTGAGGAAGTCGCCTCGGTACAAAGCAAAGGGGGACTGGAGATTGGAGACTGGAGGTTGGTCCAATCTCCAATCTCCAATCTATTTTCAAACTCAGCGGCATCGAGCCAAAAATCTGCCAGGGCCACGTCTAGCCGGGTGGTGAGCAGGTTGGTTTCGGGCAG
>JAGQGA010001203.1 GCA_020432595.1 Anaerolineales bacterium
CAAAGCTGCCCCAGGCGCGGTAGAGCATCAATCGGGGTTGTGTTTTCAGATGAGATTCCGGCAAGGTGGTCAACCAGCGATCCAATAACAGCCACTCTCCCTGATCCCAAATAACTGTCTCCGCAGCCCGCTGAATCAAATTGGCAGCCATTTCAAAATCTTTACCAGCCAAGGCCATTTCGATAGCATCATTTAAAAATTCGTTCGCTTCAAACCAGTGCGCTGCGCGTTGGTATAACGTGGGCAGTTCTGTTGGATAAGCTTGCAGGGCATGTTGACGCAAAACATCGGCAAAGAGGTGATGATAACGATACCAACGACGTTGGCTGTCTAAAGGAATCAGGAAAAAGTTGGCTGCATCTAGCTGTTCTAACGTTTCTTGCGATTGGGTACTTGCCAGGAGTTCATCACAAAGTGGAGCCGAGAGGCGGTGAAGCATGGATGTTTTGAGCAGGAATTCACGGGTTCCTGACGGCCGTTGCACTAGTACTTCTTCAACCAAATAATCAATAATAAAACGATGCGTCCCATTAAAAGCGTTGATGAGTTGAGTGGCATCGGGGGCATCTTTTA
>JAGQGA010001204.1 GCA_020432595.1 Anaerolineales bacterium
CCGAAGTGTTGGTAAATTGGGTGCCGGTTAGCTGCATCCCATCCCCAGAATCCCCGGCAAAGCGGATTACAATCGAGTCTAATTCTTTAAATTGAGTTTCTTCTGTCATGGTTTCTCCTGATTTCAGTGCGTCAGTGGTCAGTGTTCAGTGGGTCAGTAGGTCAGTATTCAGTAGGTCAGTGTTCAGTGGGTCAGTATTCAGTAGGTCAGTGTTCAGTGGGTCAGTTCTGACAGTCAACTGTTTACTGATTACTGCTCACTGATTACTGTTTACTGATTACTGTTTACTGTTCACCAATAACCCTCACCCGCCTTCCTGCTTGCGCGGGATTTGGTCTGGGCGTGGCGGGCGATTGAGTACCTCTACCGGGTACCGGGTGGCCAAATAGCTGATGACGGCCTGGTGGGTCATGTTGCCAACAATCTTGCCAAACTCGTCAATCACGGGCAGGTTGCGGAATTTTTTGCTGTCCATTAGCCAAAGGGCATCGGCGGCCGAAACGTTGGGCGAGACGGTGATGGGGTCTGGTGTCATGATCGCTTCAACGGCCGTATCCAGGACTTCTGGACTGG
>JAGQGA010001205.1 GCA_020432595.1 Anaerolineales bacterium
TCCCACCAAACCCTACCGCGTGACGCGCCATGTTTATCGCTTTGACGCGATGGGGTATTTAGACGGGGTGGTGCAGGATATTTATGTGGTGGCGGTGGCCTCCCGCGTAGGCGGGGGTGGGGCGGTGCGACGGTTGACCAACGACAGCACCCACAACAGCAACCCGCAGTGGTCGCCCGATGGCCGCAAGCTGCTCTATTTGGCGGCGATGCAGTCGGATGTGCATTATGCGCTGTTTCCGCATGTGTGTGTGTTGACGGTGACGACGGACGACGGACGACGGACGACGGATGACGAGGGTGCTTCGGTGGTCGGTGGTCAGTGGTCGGTGGTCGCTCAGGATGTTTTGGGGGATTGGGGGCGCATTGCCAATGTGGTTTGGCTGCCGGATGGGGAGCGGATTGCGTTTATTGGGCAGCGGCATGGGCTGTTGATTGGCAGCAAGTCGGATTTGTATGTGGCGCGGCTGGATGGGGGGGCGGAGCCAGAGAACCGGACGGCGGGGTTGCTGTATGGGGTGGGGCAGGCGTTGCAGGATGATATGCCGACGGGGTTGGTGGGGCTGCCGCCGA
>JAGQGA010001206.1 GCA_020432595.1 Anaerolineales bacterium
GTTGATCCTGAAGGGACGATTCAGGCGACGTTTGTGGTACCATAATGCGCGGGCTGGTGGATCGCAAGGGGGAGCAGTTTGCTTACCTGATTGACGGGGTGCTGTATACGATGGAGGGGGAGAAAAGCGGCCGTTTGCAGGACAATTTTGTGGTGGATCTAGCGGGCAACCCCGTCTGGCGCGTGGTGGGCGATGGCGTTTACACGCTCAAGGGGATGGAGCCTGTTGGGTTTTTCACGGGGGAGCGGCCACGTCTGTAGGGTAATTTTGCAAAATTGCCCTACATTGTGAGGAAGAATATGCGATTAGGGGCACATATGAGTGCGGCGGGAGGCGTGTACACGGCGTTTAAGCGGGGGCATGAAGCTGGCTGTGATTCAATACTGATTTTTACCAAGAGCAATCGGCAGTGGAAAGCCAAGCCGCTGACGGCAGAAGATATTGCAAATTACCAAGCAGCAGCGGCAGAATATGCCCATATTTACCCAGTGGCAGTTCATGCCAGTTATTTGATTAATGTGGCCTCGCCCGACGAGGCACTGTGGGAGAAATCGTATCTGGCACTCAAAGAG
>JAGQGA010001207.1 GCA_020432595.1 Anaerolineales bacterium
CCGGGTAAATAATGCGCACCTCTTCTTCCGGCAGGCCCAGCGAATGAGCCACTTGCTCCCGATCTTCATGGGCCCACTGCCCGCCAATTTCAACCGTCACCCGCCCTTTGTCGTCGATATAGCCCACGCCTGCTTCTGGCTGTAAAAAGGCGTGTTCCTGGTAGGGCAGGTGGTAAGTGCCTTCAAGGATGACATCCGCTTCGGCCCAGCCGTTTGCCATGTCGCCTTTGCGAATCTGGTACTTGTGCAAAATATTGCTGCCGTGCCAGGGCTGGATGATCACGTCATCCTTGAGCGCTTCTGCCATGCTGCCAATAATGGGCAGCGGCTCCCACTCAATCTGGATGAGGCTGCGGGCTTTGGCTGCGGCCGTTTCGCTTTCGGCAATGATGATGGCTACCTGATCTCCTTCCCAGCGGCTGACGTCGGCATGGGGATTGCTGCTGCCCAGCCCCACCAGCACGGGCTGGTCGGGGAAAATGAGACCATACTCGTTTACAGGCACATCTTTGGCAGTGAAGATGGCAATAACGCCCGGCACGGCTTCGGCTGCCGACGTATCCATGGCGAC
>JAGQGA010001208.1 GCA_020432595.1 Anaerolineales bacterium
AATTGGGAATTAGGAATTGGGAATTGGGTGAGGGTGGTGAGGAGAACGGCCGTTAAGGCCAGCGTGGGGTTGACTTCGGGCGAAAAGACGTAGAGCAGTAGGAGCAGCAGCGGCCAGCTTTGGGCGATGGTTTGGCGGCGCAGCAGGGTGAGAGCGGTGGCGGTGGTGAGGAGGGTGAGGAAAACGGCCGTTAACCACCCCAACGGCCACCACTGCCCCACGATTTCACAGACAACCCGCCCGGCAAACAGCCCTGCTGTCAAGGGGGGGAGTTTGTGGAGCCACGCTTTGTCTTGCATGGTAATCGGTAATCAGTAACCAGTAATCAGTGGGTCTACTGATAACCGATTACTGATTACTGGTTACTGGCTTCCTCAGCCAATACGCGGCCAGGCAGCCGCCAATGAAGCCAAACAGATGGGCTTGCCAGGATATGCCTGCTTCCAGCGGCAGCACCCCCCACAAAATACCGCCATAGGCAATGCCAACGAGCAGCGACCCTAAAATGGCACCGAGGCTGCGCTCAAAGAAGCCGCGCAGCAGGAGGAAGCCAAAGTAGCCAAAGATGAG
>JAGQGA010000120.1 GCA_020432595.1 Anaerolineales bacterium
TATTCTGATGGCTCGGTTGGCATGGGTCGAAACTGTTGCTGGTTAAGCCCATAGTTCACAACTTGCACCGGCTGATGCAGGCGTTGCTGGATGATTTGGGCAATGGTTTGCGTAGGCGCAATAACGGCCGTACAGTGGCGCAAAAACCAGCGGGCATATTGCCAGGTAATGGCTTCTACCAGTTGTGGCAACCCCAACACCTTTGGCATATACGCGGCCGCAAACCAGGGCAATTGGTGGGCTGTAAATACCACCGGGATTTGTAACTGTTGTGCCGCCTGTAGCCCAATCAGCCCCAGCCCCAAAGCTTCATGTAAATGAATGACATCTGGTTTGAACCGCAGCAACTCAACCCAAACTGCCCGCTGCGGCCACAGCAAAAAACGCTGCCCGATACGGTAAGGGTTGTGGTGAGATGGAAGCCGGGTAATTTGCAGGTTCCCTGATTTAGTTGTGTACCCTTTGGCCTGGTCACTAGCTGATAAGACCAAAACCTGATGACCATTGGCGGCCTGTCCCGAAGCCAACTGCTGCACACTTAACGAAGCTCCGCTAATCATCGGCGGATAAGATTGACAAAGGTGAACGATTCGCATGGTAATCCTCTCTTAAAAAATAGAACGCGGACAAACACGGATGAACACGGATGAACTTAGTTAGCATTTAGCGGCTAAAAACTTTCGCCACAGGACAAACATCATAGCGGCGGCAACCAAGATGCCTACCCAAACAGACCAAGAAAGTTGAAAACCATAAGCTCCAATGGCTGTCATTAACACAAGCCCTGGGAGTCGCCCTATCAGATTTGCCGCAAAAAATTGCCGGTTTGTTAAACCGCTCAGACCAGCCACATAGTTCATGACATCGGCCGGGAAAATGGGGAGCATAAAGGCGAACATAAAGAAAAGTGTCCCTTTGCGGGTTGAGACGGCCTGCCACTTGTTTAATATTTCGGGTGGCACCAGCCGTTCTACTACTGGCCGCCCCGCCCACTGCGCCAACAAAAATGCTCCCTGGCTGCCACCAACAGTTGCCAGCAGGTTGATGCCAAATGCGATGGGGAAACCATAGACATAAGCACCGCCAATCATCAAAATGTGACCGGGGATGGCGGCTACAATAACCTGCAAGACCAGGACGATGCCCAGCACAATGGGGCCAGCCATGCCAAACTGCTCTAAATAGGCGATGACGGCGTCCCGGTTGCCCACGATTTGCAAGAGCGCCCAGATGGGTTGACGGAAGATGATGAGGGCGATGAGGAGGAGACAAACGGCCGTTCCTCGCAACCACCACGCCTTTTTCCAGCTAGAAACTTGGGGTAAATGAACAAAACGAGATTGTGCAAGCATGATACACACTCCTTTAAATGCCTTGTGCCTGTTCACAGCCTCCCCCTTTAGGGATAGCTTCCTGCACCCTTTTTCGTTACAATTCAGTAGTCTGCATACAGTATGCACAAAGCGTCTCGGTTTTTCTGTCTGAAATCTACGGCCTGGCACAGGTGAATCTACCAAAATTGGTAGATTTCATTCATACACAGGGGATTGATCATGAATCGTCAGGAGTTGGGTCAGTTGGTGGCGGCTCTACGCAAAGAGCATTTTGATGAGGATGGAAATCGTTACACGCAGGCTAAATTGGCAGAAAAGGCTCAGGAACTAAACCCCCAAACACCGCTCAATGAAATTGTCATCGGCAAGATTGAACGAGGTGAGCGAGCCACTTTGGATGAGGACACGCTGCTTAGCCTGGCCGACGCGCTGGCGTTGACCATTGGTGAGCGGCATATCTTTTTTCTCCTGGCAACAGGGCTTGACAATGAACAAATGTTTCCTGCACCGGAAAGTGCTCCCTCCATTTTAGATAAGACCATGCAGATACTGGCTGACATTCAACTGCCAGCTCTTTTGTTGGACTGCTATTTAGATGTCATCGCGGCAAACCACATGTTGCTGCAAATGTACCAAACGACAGCACTCGATCTCCATCATTTGGCCGGACAACCATCCAGTTTCAACTTGCTTTGGCTTATCTTCTCAGACTTTTTTGCGCCAATACGCTCGCAAATGTCCCAGCAGCAGTGGCACAATTTTGCCGTGGGCAACGTCATTTATTTTCGCCGCACGACGCTACCGTATCGTATGACAGATTATTTTGCTAATTTGTTGGCTCAATTGCGACGGGAACGGAATTTTCGCTGGTTTTGGGAACAGGTTTTTTATGAGGAGCAGCGGTATTTTGTGGGCGGAGAATCGTTTCAGATGGGGTCGCCAGATGTGGGGCGGTATCGTTTTTTGACCGCCCCACTGGTTATGTTAACCCCTTTTGGTAATTTGGAGATCGTTACGCACATCCCCCGCGACCGGGAAACGGCCGTTTCCTTCCAAAAGCTCGCCCAACAAACCCCATCCGCTGTTCTCCAACTATCCACTTGGCCGGAAAAATCGCTGGCAGCGTAAAGCTTTGCGGTTTATTAGGCAAGCTGTTGGAACAGCGGCTGCAAAGCCGGATAAAGCTGGCGATAAAGCTGGTACTGCTTCTCATAAGCCGCCACCGCTGGCGAAGGCAGCGTCCGCCCCGTCACCCGAACCAGTTGGGTACAAGCCTCTGGAACCGAGGCAAACGCCCCCGCCCCCACCGCCGCCAAAATCGCCGCCCCATACGCCGCCCCTTCCGTCGTGTTCACCGTCACCAATTCCGCCCCCAGCACATCGGCCAAAATTTGCCGCCACAGCGGGCTGCGCGTGCCGCCGCCCGAAGCGCGAACCTGGTTGACGTTGGCTAAACCGGCGCTTTTCATCAGCTCAAAGCTGTCGCGCAGCCCAAAAGCCACCCCTTCCAGCACGGCGCGGGTCATGTGTGCTTGCGTATGGCGCACCGTCAACCCCACAAACGCCCCCCGCGCCAATGGGTCAGGATGGGGCGTGCGTTCGCCAGTGAGATAGGGCAAAAAGAGCAGGCCGTCGCTGCCGGGGGGCACATCAGCCGCCGGAGCCAGCAGGTCGTCAAAAGCTACGCCGGGAGCCAGGGTGTCGCGGTACCAGCGCAAGCTGCCGGCCGCCGATAGCATCACCCCCATCAGATGCCATTTGTCGGGTACGGCGTGGCAAAAGGCGTGAAGCCGGCCGTCTGGTTCAATGATGGGCTGGTCGCTGCTGGCAAACACAACCCCCGACGTGCCTAAGCTGAGGGCGACAACGCCATCTACCACGGCTCCCGTGCCCACAGCGTTGGCCGCCTGGTCGCCGCCGCCCCCCACAACGGGGATACCAACGGGCAAGCCGGTAGCTTGAGATGCTGAAAGAGAGAGGGTGCCGGTAACGGCCGTTCCTTCAAACGTCTGCGGCAGCCAGGCCGGGTCAATTCCCAGCGCCGCCACCAATTCGCTTGACCAATCCCGCTGGCGCACGTCAAAAAGCTGCGTTCCCGCCCCACCCGCCTTATCGCTGGCAAATTCCCCCGTCAGCCGATAGCGCACATAATCCTTGGGCAGTAAGATGTGGGCAATTTGGGCATAAATGTCTGGCTCATTGTTTTTGACCCACAGAATCTTAGGGGCAGTAAAACCGGTCAGCGCATCGTTGCCGGTCACATCAATGAGCCGCTGCTTGCCAAATACAGCTCGCATTTCGTCACATTCGGCAGCGGTGCGCTGGTCGTTCCACAAAATGGCCGGGCGCAGCACCTGCCCTGCTTTGTCCAACAGCACCAGCCCGTGCATCTGCCCCGTCAGCCCAATGGCGGCAATGTGGTCGGAAGAAACGGCCGTTTTTGCCATCACCCCCCGAATGGCCGCACACGTCCCCTCCCACCACAGCAGCGGCGACTGCTCCGACCACAGTGGCTGCGGCGTTTCATAACCATATTCCGCCGCCGCCACGCCAACCACCACCCCCGCCTCATCCATCAACAGCGCCTTCGTCGCCGTTGTCGAACTGTCAATGCCAATAAAATATCGCATTCCCTTCTCCCTTGTTTAGGACGCGGACAAACGCAGACAAACACGGATGCATCTGCGGCATCTGCGAAATCTTTGATTTGGTTAAAACATCCTCCGCCACAACGAAAACAGTAGCGGCAGCCAACCGATGGCGGCGACGGCAAGCAAATAACGCCCCATGTCGCGCCAGAGCTTGCTGGTGAGGTCGGCGTGGCTTTGTTCGTAGAGGCGGAGGAGGAGGGCGTTGGGGTTGGTTTGGAGGTTGTGGGTAGAAACGGCCGTTTCCACCCCCCGCCAATAATTAGCCACCTGCCGCACCGCCACCATGCCCTGCACCGGCCCATCCCACGCCGCAAAATCAGTAATCGTCAGCTCCTGCGACCCCGTTACCACCCACAGCGTAATCGGGTCACGCTCGCGCCAGCCCGGTGGCACCACGGGAGCCACGATGTAGTCATAGCTGTAGTGGTAGCCGTCGCTGTCTACCCCGGTTTCAGTGTAGGTGGCACTGTAGTCGGGTAGAAGTCGGCCGTTTCTGAACTGCCGATACCCCGGTGTCAAATCGTTGGTCGCCTCCTCCACCCGCACGTTTTCCAGCGGCGGGTAGCGCGTCAGGTCAAGGTAGGGACGACCAATGAGGTAGCCAAAGAAGATGCCGCCGATAGCGGCCAGCGGCAGGTAGATGAAGGTGAACCATTCTAAAAAGTCGGGTGGGATGAGGGGGTAGCGGTGGAGGAGAACGGCCGTTAATCCCAAACTCACCCCAATCAGCAGCAACAGATACGGAATGAGCAGCCATGAACCTGACCAGTAAGCACTGAGCAAACCGGCCGTTGCCAACACCACCCCCGCCAGCGGCCACAGCAGCAGCAAATACAAAAACGGCAACCAGCGATTTCTTGGCATCCTGTCGGTCTCACTGGGAATGAGAATCTAATAATTTACAGGAGATTGGAGATTAGCTGAGTCTCCAATCTCCAATCTCCAACCTCCACTTTGCCCTACCGCACGCCCAACAGCAATTCCACCACCAGTTGATCAAGCCGTTCATACGGCTGGCCGCGCCGCCCCAACGCTGGCCGATCAAAGCTATAGGCGCGAAGTGCCGCCGCTTTTTCCGGCGAATAACTCCCCTTAAACCCATCCATGCTGCCATCGTCGGCATGAATTTGCGCCAGCAGCTCCTGAATTTCACCGTCGGCGTTAAACCGTGCCACCTTCTCCTTCAAAATCAGATAGGTTCGCATACAGCCCCGCGCAAACGCCTTTACATCGTCATAGTCAGCCGTGCGGTAGGCGTGGGCATCAAAATGGCGGCTGGCATCATAACCATTGTCTTCCAGCAGCCGCACCAAGAAAAAGGCACTCTTCAAATTTACCGAACCAAAACGAAAATCCTGGTCATAGCGGCCAAACGCCTGGTCGTTCAGGTCAATGTGAAACAGCTTACCCGCCTCCATCGCCTGCGCCACGTGGTGGGTAAAATTCAGTCCCGCCATGTGTTCATGCGCCACTTCGGGGTTCACCCCCACCATATCAGGGTGATCCAGCGTTTCGATAAAGGCCAGCATGTTGCCAGTAGTCGCGTTGTAGATGTCGCCACGCGGCTCGTTGGGCTTGGCTTCAAGGGCAAATTTGAGGTCGCACCCCTGGTCAAGCACGTATTCGCAGAGGAAATTCATCGCTTCGCGGCTGCGCTTAATGGCGGTAACGGGGTCTTTTCCAGCATCTGTCTCCGTCCCTTCACGCCCCCCCCAAAAGACATAGATTTTGGCTCCCAGTTCCACCCCCAAATCAATGGCGTTCATCGTCTTTTGCAGCGCATAGGCCCGCACTTGGGCATCGTTGCTGGTAAAAGCCCCGTCGCGGAAGGCGGGGTCGCTAAACAGATTGGTGGTCGCCATCGGCACCACGATGCCAGTATCAGCCAACGCCTGCTTAAAGTCGCGCACAATCTGGTCGCGCTCGGCGGCGGTGGCAGTGATGGGTACTAAATCGTTGTCGTGAAAGTTAACGCCCCACGCCCCCACTTCGGCCAACAGGTGAACGATTTCGACGGGGGTAAGCTGGTGGCGCACTGGCTCACCAAAGGGATCGCGCCCGGTGTTGCCTACAGTCCAGAGACCGAAGGTGAATTTGTTTTCTGGTTTTGGTTCGTACATGGTCTTCCTTTAAATGAAATGGAGTGCAGTTGATCCAAGTTTCCCTGATAACCAAAGCAGATACCTATCCTATCAGGTAAACCAAGTCAATCTGCGTCCTATCTTTTATAAATGGCTAGTTACCTTGTTATGGTGAACTGTATTATTGCCAAAAACGGCCGTTTTTCCCACCATTTCTCCACATTCTCCCACTTAATGACTTTCGTCAGCAGCACTAATGCGATCTGTCACTCCCTCGCACCCAACAAACTTTCTACAATAAGCACAAAGCAACAACCTTAGCTTGCAGGAGATCCGGTTCCCTCTATTTCCATAGGCAACGCCTGAATCGGTTTCGCTGCTTTTGGAGACAGACGATGTTCCATAAAATTATCATTCCCTTTGACAGATCACCCCTAGCTGAACAAGCGCTAGAGCCAGCTTTGACGCTGGGAAAACCAGATGAAACAACCTATATTTTGCTCCACGTCCCCGCCACCCTGCTCATTCCCGCCCCAGACTTAAGCAAAGCCATGCCCTATGCTCACTATAGCGGTCAAGACCTACCCCATTTGGAAGGGCAAGAGTATCTCAACCGCGTTAAATACAGCCATCGTAACACAGGCTTCCGCTTTATCACCCGCATGTATGAAGGCGACCCGGCCAGTGCCATCATAGATTGTGCCCAAACAGAGCAAGCCGATTTAATTGTGATGACCACCCACGGTCGTTCTGGGCTATCGCGCTGGGTTTACGGCAGCGTTACCGAAAAAGTGTTAAGCAGTGCCCCTTGCCCGGTCTTGGCTTTGCGGCATCCCAAACCTATCAAACACATTCTGATCACGCTGGATGGTTCTAAAGTGGCCGAAACAGCTCTGGTGCCAGGGTTAGAACTGGCGAAACAGCTTGATGCAGCCGTTACATTAATGATGGTTGCCCAAGAGGCAGAACCCGTTGAGGCCTTTATGGTGCAACAGCTTGACGGCTATGAGGCGGGGTTGGGCACCCATATGTCTACGCGCAATCTGGCCGAAGAGTCGCTCGCTTATCTACAAATGTTTGAGCGAACATATGCTGATATGGGGGTGATGATCACAACGGCCGTTTCTGAAGGCGACCCTGCCGACCACATCCTCCAATTCGCCGACGAAACCGACGTTGACCTCATTGTGATGGCAACACACGGCCACACCGGGCTGCGTCGCTGGGTATATGGCAGTATCACCGAAAAAGTGCTGCGCCACACCCAAACCAACATGCTGGTTGTGCGCCCCATCTAAAACTGCCATGTTTCAAAAAATCCTGATTCCGCTCGATGGCACCGCCCATGCTGAACACGCCTTTCACCTGGCGCAAACATTGGCTCCGGCGGATGATGGGCAGTTGATGCTGCTCCATGTCCTTGCCCAGGCTCGTGAAAGTGTGTCAACCCATGACCTTGCCACGGCTCACCGCTATCTAAGCGACCTGCATCGCACCGCCCAGCCCACCACGCGCAAGCTCTGCACCCAACTGGCCGTTGGCGATGTCGCCAGCGTTATTGTGGACACAGCCACGCAAGAAAACGTGGATTTGCTGCTGATGACGGCTGAAGGACGGCTGGGTTTTGGTCGCTCCATCTTGGGTGGCGTGGCCGAGCGAGTGCTGCGTACAGCCCCTTGCCCAATGCTGGTGAGCCGCTTTCCCGACAAAATCCAGCGGGTGCTGATCACGTTAGACGGCTCGCACCTGGCGGAGCAGGCACTGCCGCTGGGGCTGGCGGTGGCGCAAAAGCTGGAAGCCAAGGTCACGCTGCTGCAAGTAGAGGAAGGCGTGAAGGTGGCTCCCAGCATTGCCAGCAAATGGCTGGAACGAGCGGAGGCTGCCGAGGAACGTATTTCTGAACGACTGGCAACGGATGCGGCAACTTATTTGCAGCAGGCGGCAACCAAGGTGGGGAGTGGGGTAAAAACGGCCGTTTTGCCCGGCCCCGTCGTCTCCAGCATCATCAGCTACATCGAAACCAACCATATTGACCTGGTTGTCATGGCTACCCACGGCTTTGCAGGGCTAAGCCGCTGGGATTACGGCCACGTTACCGAAAAAATCATGCGCGGTGCCGACACCTCCCTCCTCATCACCCGCCCCGCACCGCACCAACGCATTGCCTAACAAGGAAAATCGTGGCTGGTGGTTAGTGGCTGATGGTTAATACTAGCCACTAACCACCAGCCACGATTACCAGAGGAAAACTGCCATGCTCACCGTCAACGACATTATGACCGTCAATCCCTACACCTTATCACCAGAAATGACCTTGCGTGAAATCATTCGCATGATGAAAGAAGAAGGGTGCCGCCACCTCCCCGTTGTGGACGAAGGCAAACTGGTTGGCATCGTCACCGACCGCGACGTGCGGCTGGTGCTGAACTCCCCTCTGGTTTTGCACGCCCGCTGGCCCGATGACGACCTGTTGGACGAAGTAGCGGCCGAGGGCATTATGACCACCGACCCCGTTACCGTTACGCCCAGCACCCCCGCTGCCAAAGCCGCTGAAATCCTCAGCATTTATAAATTTGGGGCATTGCCCGTGGTAGCAAACCACAAAAGTGGCAGCAAAACCTTGGTTGGCATTGTCACAGTCACTGATTTTCTCAACCATTTCCAAGAGAAGCGGACAGAAATTGTCCAGTAGGTGAGCTTTGTCAAACCACCCAATGACATTGGTCACTAGGTTGCAGCCCCATCACCAATTATCCTACAGACAAATCATAACAACATTGATTTAAGACCTAATAAAAATGAAGGAGCAACTATCATGAGTAAGGAACTCGTTGAAACCTGGATGACCGAAGACGTGGTGACGATTCCGCCCGATATGCCATTGCCCGAAGCCCATAAGTTGATGACCGAAGAAGAAATTCGCCGCCTGCCCGTGGTAGATGAACACGGCAAGCTGGTTGGCATTGTCACGTTGGGGGATGTACGCGAAGCTGAACCATCGTCAGCCACCTCGCTCAGCGTTTGGGAATTAAACTATTTGTTGAGCAAGCTGACGGTGAAGGAAATTATGACCAAAAACCCGGTCACTGTACGCAACACGGCCACCATTGGCGAGGCAGCACGCACAATGCTAGAGCGGCGCGTGAGTGGGCTGCCGGTGGTAGATGAGCATAATAAGTTGATGGGCATCATTACCGAATCGGACATTTTTAGCATGGTGGTGCTGCATGAATGGCGCGAAGATGTGGCGCATGTGTCAGCGTGATCTATAGAGAGATTGGAGATTGGAGATTGGAGATTACCCAATCTCCAATCTCCAATCTCTACAAACCAAATAGGCTTAAGTCGGGGGGCAAAAATGAATGCATTTGCTGTTGCCTCTTCGGCACCGGCCATTTCAGAAGAGGCAATTGGAAAGTATCTAACAGAATGGCACCAACGGCCGATTTTTATTGATCGGCTGCAACAACTTGGAGGAGAGGCGCAAGGGGCGGCCGCCCTGAAAGGTTTTGGGTATGGCCGCCCTGTTTGCATTTCTTACCGCTGTGACGGCGAGCCGCAGCAGCTTGTGCTGCGCCGCGTGCGCCCCAATGGCTTTGGCCGCGAACGGCCGTCTGACCGGGTGGCCGAAGTGTGGCGCGACTTTCACAACTTTAACCACCTGCCCGGCCACGTGCAGGTAGTTGATATGGTGGCGTTGGACGACAACGGCCGTTTATCCTCCCTCGGCCACGCCACCGAACTGCTGCTGCTGACCCAATATGCCCCCGGCCAGCCCTATGCCGAAGATTTGTACCGGCTGCTGCAAGGCGAGCCTCTGCGCGACAGCGACATGGCCCGCGCCCAGGCGTTGGCCCGCTATCTGGCCGATATTCACCGACAAAAACACCCAGATAATGTAGAACGGCCGTTACTGTGGCGGCGGCGACTGCGTGATTTGGTCGGCCACGGCGAAGGCATCATGGGGCTGTGCGACAGCTACCCGCTGCCCTTTCCCAGTGCCGACGAACCCATTATCACCCAAGAACGGTTGCTGACTATTGAAACGGCGGCCAACGGTTGGCGCTGGCGGCTCAAGCCACTGAGCCATCGGCTGTGTCAGGTACACGGCGACTTTCATCCGTTCAACGTGCTTTTTGGCGAAGGCACCGACTTTACCGTCATTGACCGCAGTCGGGGAGCATGGGGAATGGCTGAGGATGATGTGAGCTGCCTAGTGATTAACTATCTGTTTTTTGGGCTACAGCAAAACGGCCGTTTTTCCCACCCCTTCACCGACCTCTACCACACCTTCTGGCAAACCTACCTCGACAACCACGACGATCTCGAACTGTTCGACACCATCGCCCCCTGGTTTGCCTGGCGAGCGCTGGTACTCGCCAGCCCCAAATGGTACCCAACCATCAGCCACGCCACCCGCCACCAGCTTCTCACCTTCGCCCAAAACGTCCTCGCCGCACCCACGTTTGATTACGTCCATGTTGAATCCTATTGGAAAGAATAAAATGGAACGCAGATTTTCCTGATTTGCATGATCATCATCAGGAAAATCAGGGCAATCTGCGTCCTAATTCCACATGAATACACCCGGCTTTGTCCTTTGGTTCACCGGCCTGCCCGCTTCCGGCAAGACCACCTTAGCCTATGCCTTGCGGCAAAAGCTGGCGGCCGATGGCATTCAGGCTGTTGTGCTGGACTCCGACGAGATGCGACACATTTTGACACCGCAGCCCAGCTATGGTGCCGATGAGCGAGACTGGTTTTACGGTGTCCTAGGGCAATTG
>JAGQGA010001209.1 GCA_020432595.1 Anaerolineales bacterium
CTCACCCCGCTGGGAAATCTGTTTTATGCCGAGCTGCTGAATGACGAAGTGTCTACTATTGGCGAGGCGATGCTGCGGGCGCAAACGGCCGCAGCCAACGATCCTGGCCTGCATGAAGCGATGCTGGTGGTGAATCTGTTGGGTGACCCGGCGTTGAAATTGCAACGGCCGTAGCTATCAAAACCTGACCGGTTATCGCTACGGATTCCGCCGATATTTTCATGCAAACCTATCCGGTTTCCCCCTCACAAATACATCTCAAACCAATCAAGCGTTTGCTGCCAGGCATCTAGCGCCGCAGCTTCATCATAGCTGGCGCGGGTGTCGTTGAAGAAGGCGTGCTGTGCCCCGTCGTACAGGTTGAATTTGTTGGTCACACCTGCTTCGGTGAGGGCGGCGTGCATTGCTTCGTAGCTGCTGGCAGAGATGCCATCGCGGCTGCCCAAAAAGCTGAGAATGGGGGCGGTTACCTGAGCCGCCTCGCCTGCGGATAGGGGAGAGCCATAAAAGGGAACGGCCGCATGAATGTCTGAACTGTGAACGGCCGTTTGCAGCACCAGTCCCCCGCCC
>JAGQGA010001210.1 GCA_020432595.1 Anaerolineales bacterium
GGCAACATCCGCTACTCAACCGCCATCTGGGTCATTCCCGTCACCGCCAACCTGGTCCTGAGCTGGCTGTTTGTCATGGTCTTGCAGATTGGCGTGGCCGGCGCGGCTCTGGCCACCGTTGCCGGGCAAGCCATCTCGGCGGGCATGGCTGTCTACTTCTTCTTTTTTCGCAAAAACCGCTCCTACCAGATCAAGGCCGCCTACTTCAAACCAGATTGGCCACTCATCGGCGAGGTGCTGCTGATTGGCTTCCCCTCGTTAGCCAAGAACCTCAGCGCCAGTCTGCTGGTTATCGTCACCAACAACCTGCTCAAGGTGGTCGGCGGCGACGCGGGCCTGGCGGTTTACGCCATTGTCAGCCGACTTTATTCCAGCCTCAACATGCCCCAAACGGGCATTGTGCAGGGGATGCAGCCGCTGGTGGGCTTCAACTTTGGTCAAAAAAAATTCGCCCGCGTGCAAGAGACAATCCGGCTCTCGCTTGGCGCATCGGTCGTCTACGGCCTGCTCGTTTTGGGCCTCTGCCTGCTGTTTCCTGCCGCGCTGATTTCGCTGCTCTCCCAGGAAAG
>JAGQGA010001211.1 GCA_020432595.1 Anaerolineales bacterium
ACCAAAGGCAGTATAAATCACCGCAGGATTTCTCGGGTCTATCTGAACGGCTTCTACCCGGGCCGAGTTCACCACAGGCCCCAGACTGATCCATTCAAAGTGAAAAGGCGTTTCCTTTTTCATTTTCAGATAATCCTGAAAAGAAGAAACCAAGGGTGAAACCGGTTGTTGGGCCAATAGCCAGGAGCCATTTCCCAAAAGGGCAAATAGTATCGTAATCCTTAAAATATGCATATAAAGCGAGGTTAACGCACAAAAATAAATCAAAATATTCATAAAATCTCTGTGAACCTCTGTGCTTCCCTCTGCGAACCTCTGTGTTACAACTTCAAATTATGTCGCGAAGCGACTTTGGAAGAGCTATTACACAGAGTTGCACAGAGATAGCACAGAGGTTCACGGAGAGGAGTGGGAATACAATGGTTTATCTATGTTTTTTCTTTCTTTTATCACTTTCTCTATGCAGCTATGTGGTGAAAAAAAGAACCCCATTTTTGGCTCCATCCAAAATTTCTCCCTTAATTCGTTCCTCACCCATAAATTCAAAAAAATGAAAATTGCCATTATC
>JAGQGA010001212.1 GCA_020432595.1 Anaerolineales bacterium
TGAGCTGGGTGCTGATTCTCTCGATATTGTTGAACTGATAATGGCCGTGGAAGAGGAATTTGGGATTGAAATTCCAGATGAAGATGCAGAAGAAATATCACGGGTGAGGGAAGCTATCGAATACATTAAACAGCGAGTGGGGAGCGAAGATTAAGCATACAAGATACCTAAGTTAAAGGCGGGCAAACCCTAAAGGGTTCCGTCAAAAACAACTTGGGCGTTTTTAGATTGGTTCAATCTCCAAGATTGAACCAATCTTACCCAGTTAAAAGCAGACAAAGCCTCAGCGATCTCCTAATCTCCAATCTTCAATCTCCAATCTTTATTTACGTAGGATCCAAACAATAGCACCCCAATGCTCACCAAAGCCCCCAGTGGCATATGGAGCAACTGCCCTTGCAGCTTGAACACCAGTGCGACTACGGCCCCAGCCAGCCAGGCCCACAGTGCCGTGCGTGTACTAGTGCGGGGTCGCCACCAGGCCATAACCAGCATGATAAACAGGGCGGGTGGCAGCAGTGCGCTCAATACATCCAGAAAGGGCAAAAATTGGCGGTCAAAGCGAGTG
>JAGQGA010001213.1 GCA_020432595.1 Anaerolineales bacterium
GTGCTTTTTGGTTTCGTAGTAGAGCGATTCTTATTGGATCTTGGAGCGTTGGTCCATCAACTCCATGGCGCCAAGGACCCCACCGCGTTCTGTGATGCGATCAAACTCCGCAAGAACGGCTTCTTCGACCATCTCGGTCAGATACTCGATGATATAAGCGCCTTGGTTGGGGTTTTCATTTTTGAGCATCCCAAACTCGCGTGCCAAGATCAGCTGAATCGCAAGTGCCCGACGGACGGACTCTTCCGTTGGTGTGGTGATGGCTTCGTCGTAAGCGTTGGTGTGGAGCGAGTTGCAGTTATCAGCCATCGCGTAAAGGGCTTGCAGGGTGGTGCGGATATCGTTAAAGGCGATCTCTTGGGCGTGAAGAGAACGTCCAGAGGTTTGGATGTGATACTTGAGTTGTTGTGCACGCTCGTTGGCGCCGTACAGATCGCGCATCGCGACGGCCCAGATACGACGTGCCACGCGTCCGATCACGGAATACTCAGGATCGATCCCGTTGCTAAAGAAGAACGAGAAGTTACGTGCAAACTCGTTAACGTCCATCCCACGGGCGCGATAGTAC
>JAGQGA010001214.1 GCA_020432595.1 Anaerolineales bacterium
CATCACCACCGTCAACCCCTGCTTATGCAGCGCGGCCACCGCCTCGCGTGACCCCTCCTTGATGGTGTCGGCCACGCCGATGATGGCACTGGCCTGCCCATCTACCGCCAGCCACATCGCCGTTTTGGCTTCCGCTTGTAGTGCTTCGGCCTTGGGAGCCAGCCCGTTGAGTGCCACCTGCCGCTGCTCCATCAGCCGCAAATTGCCCAGCAAAATGGCGTGGCCGTTTACCTCGGCAGCAATGCCATGCCCAGCTACTGCTTCAAAGGCGGCGGGGGTTGCCAACGTCAGCCCTTTTTCCTGCGCCGACCGCACAATGGCTTCTCCCAACGGGTGTTCCGAACCGCGCTCGGCGGAGGCAGCTAATTGCAACAAGTAATCAGTAGGTGAGTAATCAGTAATCGGTTTACTGTTTACTGAATACTGATTACTGATTACGACATCCGTAACAGTTGGTTCACCCTTCGTAATCGTGCCCGTTTTGTCGAGAACAACGGCCGTTAATTTCTGCACCTGTTCCAACGCCGCGCTGTTTTTAAACAGGATGCCTTGCTCGGCTCCCTTGCC
>JAGQGA010001215.1 GCA_020432595.1 Anaerolineales bacterium
TCTCAAGTATCATGTAATCAATGACGCACTAAGCATCAACCAGGTGGCTAACTCGGACAAGCTGCTGACGCTGCTCTCGAAGAATAGCATTGATGTTTCCTTTGGTGGTGGCATGGTGATGGCCGATGGTTGCCACGTGGTTTTGTCCAACATTCGTGCCTCGAACGGCGTGATTCATGTGATTGACTGCGTTTTGCTGCCATAATCTTTGGTCACCATTTTACGAACAAAAAGGGTCAACCTGCTCAGGTTGGCCCTTTTTTTATCTGGCTTATTTTGCTCAGTCGAGGTATCTTGGAGACAAATATTTCCCCAAATGTCATGCAAACGGCCGTTTCCCACTAATCAATAAACGGGTAAAAACGGCCGTTTGCCCCAAAGGACACAACAAACGGCGGAAGGTGCACCAAGCAATATCAAGCACCATACATTATCTGTGTTCATCCACGTTTGTCCGCGTCCCATTTTCCGAGGAGAACCTTCATGTCTGAAAGTTACGATTTGAACCGACTGCTTAAATGGCGCTGCATTGGCCCCTTTCGCGGTGGTCGCGTCGTCGCTGTCGCT
>JAGQGA010001216.1 GCA_020432595.1 Anaerolineales bacterium
GGGGACGTGGAGCGTGCGGTTGCGCCCCAGCATTTGCCCCACGGCTCCCTCATCCGGGGCAAAAAGCCGGTAGGGAATGGCTCCACTAGCCGCACCCAGCAGCGAGTGGACAAAATAGCCGGGTGCATCGGGCGACAGCAAGCAAAGCCCCAGATAGTCGCAGGGGAACAGCATTGGCAAATGGTCGGCCAAGGCCTGGAACTGCTGCGTTGGCACGGGGGAACTGGTCAGGGTGATAATCAGTTCGCTGAGATAGGTGAGGCGCTGGTGGAGGTTCATGCCGGAAGAGAGATTGGGAGATTGGAGATTGGAGATTCAAAATCTCCAATCTCCAATCTCTTTCTTAAGCACATACCGTCTGGCAAAGCCGCAACAATTCCGCCCCGCTGGGAATGGGTTCGATGGGATCAACTGTGAGGCGGTAGCGGATGATGCCTTGCTGGTCAATGATGAAGATGCCCTGGTCAATGGCGGTGAGGGCGTGGTGGTGCAGGCGGCGCAAGAAGTTGCGGTTGGCAATGTCTAACACAGAGCCGCGCACGTTGTTGCCAAATTCCCCTTCGCGGG
>JAGQGA010001217.1 GCA_020432595.1 Anaerolineales bacterium
AAAGGCGGCAGCGGTCTGGTTGATGAGCTGGAAAACGGCCGTTTCCTCCGCCACATCCCCCACCACCGCCAACGCTCGCCCACCGGCAGCCTCAATGTCACCCACGGTTTGGGTTAGCTCAACGGCCGTTCGCGCCCCGCATCCCACAGATGCTCCTGCCGCCGCAAACCCCAGCGCAATTGCCTTGCCAATCCCCCGGCCGGCACCTGTTACAACGGCCACTTTTCCGGCCAATGGTTTTTCAGTTGTCATACTGTTTCCTTTAGAGGGAATTAGAAATTGGAGATTCAAAATCTCTAATCTCCAATCTCCAATCTCCTCTAACTTCTCTGATAGGCTGCTAGGGAATAACGGCCGTTAATGCCTCCTGCAGCCTTTCCACCTCAACCACCCCCACAAATTGGGCATTGGGCTGCCCATCTCCATCCAAAACAAGAACCGAGGGATGACCACGCAACCCATATTCCTGCTGAACCCGCGCCTGTTCTGGCTCTTCGACGTTCAGGCGATAAAAAGCAACTTGCCCCGCAAATTCCTCTTCCAGCTCATTCACGATGGGCTGCATT
>JAGQGA010001218.1 GCA_020432595.1 Anaerolineales bacterium
TCTTCGAAGCCATCACTTGGAGCATGATCTGGCCCGTGGGACTCATCTTCGCCGGCATCTCCATCTTCTTGGGTAGCCGGTCTTAAAACAGCGACTTGAGAAGTTCAACTTTTTGAGAAAGTTGAACTTCTCCTTTTCACGAGGTTTCAAATGAACGTTATTGAAGTACAAAACTTACGCAAAAAATACGGCAGCACCGTTGCCGTAGACAACATCTCCTTCAACGTGCAGCAGGGCGAGATTTTCACCATCGTTGGCCCCAATGGGGCGGGCAAAAGCACCACCGTTGAATCAATCATGGGCTTGCGCCAGCCGGATGGCGGCACCATCCGCGTACTCGGCCTGGACCCGCAAAAAGATGAGCAGGAACTACGCCAGCGCATCGGCATCCAGCTACAGCAAGCAGCCCTGCCGGAGCGGCTCAAGGTGTGGGAAGCGCTCAACCTGTACAGCTCTTTTTACGAGAAAACGGTTCCCTGGGAAAAGCTGCTGGAAGATTGGGGCTTAACCGAGAAACGCAACGCCAACTTCAAGAACCTGTCCGGCGGGCAAAAACAACGATTGTT
>JAGQGA010000121.1 GCA_020432595.1 Anaerolineales bacterium
ATTACTGATTACCGATTACTCTCGTTTTCATGCCCTCAGGAGAAAATAAATTCTATGAGTTTGCCCGATGCTCCCCCAATCAACCGAAAATGGCTTCATTGCCACGGGCAGCAGCTGCGTAAATTAGCCAAGGCGGGTTTGGTGTGGTTGGAAAAGCACCACGATGCCGTTAATGCCCTGAATGTCTTTCCCGTACCTGATGGCGATACGGGTACGAATATGCTGCTTACCATGCGTTCAGCCTATAAACGCATTGAGACAAGTGAAGAAAACCATGTAGGCAAAGTTGCTGCTCAACTGTCGCAAGGGGCACTGATGGGCGCACGCGGCAACTCTGGCGTGATCTTGAGCCAGATTTGGCGCGGGTTGGCGCGTGGTTTGGCCGACAAGGAAACGTTTACCACCCAAGAGTTGGCGGAGGCGTTTCGGCAAGCGGCGGACACGGCCTACAGCGGTGTGATGAAACCGGTGGAAGGCACTATTTTGACCGTGATTCGGGAAAGTGCGAATGAGGCAGGGGATGCGGCCAAGAAAAGCAGTGACCTGCGCTTTTTGCTGGAGCGGGTGCTGGAACGGGCGCAGCAGGCATTGGAACGCACGCCGGAACAATTGCCCATTTTAAAGCAGGCGGGCGTGGTGGATTCTGGGGGACAGGGTTTGGTCTATGTTTTGGAAGGGATGCTGCGCTATGTGTATGGGCAGTTGGGTGATATGGAGATGGGGGGACAAACGGCCGTTACTCCCGCCCCTGCCAATGCCCCTGCCCAAGCCCTGGCGGCCCCTGAAGACGGCCATGTTGAGAACCCCTACGACGTGCAGTTTATCTTGCTGGGCAACAACCTTGATGTGCCGACGGTGCGCAACACAATTGACGCGATGGGGGACTCGACGGTGGTGGTGGGGGATGAGCAGACAATCAAGGTGCATGTGCATGTGAAAGATCCCGGCCAGCCGTTGAGCTATGGCATTAGCCTGGGGCAGATCACCGATGTGGTGGTGGAAAACATGCAGATGCAGATGGAGGAAATTATCCATGCGCCGGGGGCATCTACTCCGCTGCCAACGGTTCCTCTATTGCCAACGGTTTCTCCGTTGCCAGCGGCCGTTTCTGCACCCACCCTTGAGCCCGGCCAAATTGGCGTGGTGGCCGTGGCGGCTGGGCCAGGGCTGGCTGAGGTATTCCGCAGCTTAGGCGTGGTGGGTGTGGTCAACGGCGGCCAAACCAACAACCCCAGCACCGAGGAGATTTTCCAGGCGATTCAGGACGTGCCGAGTGACAAGGTGATTGTGCTGCCTAACAACAAAAACATTATTTTGGCGGCGGAAGCGGCGCGGGATTTGAGCAGCAAGCAGGTGGCCGTGGTGCCCACGCGCACCGCTCCGCAGGGGTTTAGCGCGATGCTGGCGTTGAACCCGGATGGGGAATTGGCGGAAACGGCCGTTTCCATGCAAACCGCCGCCCAGCAAGTTGCCACGGGCGAAATTACCCGCGCTACCCGGTCGGTGACGCTGGATGGGGTGGTGGTGAATGAGGGCGAGGTGATTGGGCTGGTTAACGGCCGTTTGTCCAGTGCTAATTTGGCATTAACGGCCGTTCTTGATGACGTACTGGCGGGTATGGGGCTAGAAGACCGCGAAATCGTCTCCCTCTACTACGGCCAAGACATTACCGAAGCCGAAGCCGAAGAAGTCGTTGCCCACATCGAAAACGCCTACCCCGACGTAGAAATCGAACTGCTGCCCGGCGGCCAACCCCACTACTTCTATATTTTGGGAGCAGAGTAGAAAAGTAAACAGTGTTCAGTAATCAGTTGTAGCATAAAACGTTCAACTTCTTCAGAGGAGTTGAACGTTTTGTCCACACTACATTACCTGCATCAGGAAAATCAGGAAAATCTGCGTCCTATTTTCCCAAAGTGAACAACCTTCATGACCATCCGAATTGTGACCGACAGCGCCTGTGACGTACCCCAGCATTTGGCCGAAGCCTATGGCATTACGGTTGTTCCCGTTTATGTCAACATTGGGCAAGAGAGCTATCTCGACGGCGTGGACATTTCGCGCCACGACTTTTATAAAAATCTGTACAGTTACCCCACCCCACCCACCACCGCCGCCCCTGCCAGCGGTGCTTTCACCGAGGCATATGAAACGTTAGCCGCTGCCGGAGCCAGCGAAATCCTCTCTCTTCACATCGCTTCTAGCCTTAGCAACACCTTTAACGCGGCACGGCTGGGAGCCGAAGCAGCCGAAGGGGTGGCTGTAACCCTGTTCGACACGCAGCAGGTTTCCATGGGGGGTGGGTTGCTGGTGCTGTTGGCGGCAGAAGCGGCGGCAGCCGGCAGCAGCATGGCTCAAATTGTCGCCATGCTGGAGAAACGGGTGTCGCGCACGCGGGTCATTGGCATGTTGGACACGCTAGAATCGCTGCGCTACAGTGGGCGTGTAAGCTGGGCCACCTTTGGTTTTGGCACCTTGCTGCAAATCAAACCGATTATGGTGGTGGCAAATGGGGTGGTGGATGTGGCGGCACGAGTGCGAACGCGCAAGCGGGCGGTGGCGCATTTGCTGGAAATGGTGGCCGATGGTGCGCCCTTTGAGCGATTGGCGATTATCCATGTGGCGGCAATGGAAGCGGCAGCGGAGCTACAGCAGCAGGTTGCCCATCTGTTTCCTGCTGGCATAGAGCCGATTATCATGGAGCTTACGCCTGCCATTGGGGCCCATTTTGGGCTGGGGGCGGTTGGGTTTGCGTATGTGACCATCAATGGCGGATAATAGGATTATATTTTTTTGCAGGTTATAAATGTAATGGCACAAGCTTTTAAACGATTAGAGCGCGTCCTGGATTTGGAGGCGAAACAAGGGTACGAGAATAAGGCGGTCGTGGGGGGCATCCAACAGTTTGCCATTTATTGGGTGGAGCAGGCACGGGAGGAAGCGGTTGATGAGGCGGATCGGGCGTTTGTGGAGCAGGTGGCGGATGTGTTGTCGGAATACGGCCGTTTACCTGGTACCGAAGCCCGTTCCAAATCGCTCTCTATGCTGCAAACGGGGCTGGCACGGCGGCGTGACCGGGTAGGTGAACAAAAGCTTACGCCGCCGACCAAGCGTCCACCGCGTGCGGAGCGGCCACCGCGTGCCGAGCGGCCGTCTCGCTCCGCACCACCAGAGCCAGTAGCACGGGTGGAACGCCACAAACCGGAACCTGAACCCGTTGTAGAACCAGAGCCAGTGGCAGAGATTGTGTCACCCGAACCACCGCCGTTGCTCGAAGAGGTGGAAGTTCCTGAACAAACGGCCGTTCCTCCCGATCCCAAAGGTTTGCGGCAAGCTGTCACCGCCATCAAAGGGGTAGGGTCGCAAATCGCGCAAAAGCTGGAGCGGCTTGGCCCGGCCACCATTTGGCAACTGCTCTATTTGCTGCCTCGCCGCTACGACGACTATACCAACATGAAGCCGATTAACCGCTTGCAGTATGGCGAGCAGGTTACAATCATCGGTACCATTTGGGAAACGCGGGCGCGGCGGTCAAACAACAATCAGGTCGTCATCCAAACGACCGTCAACGATGGTTCTGGGGCGGTGCAGGCCACTTGGTATAACCAGCCGTGGCTGACCAGCAAGCTGAAAGCGGGGATGCAGATCGTTCTTAGCGGCAAGGTGGAGCAATTTCTTGGCCGTCCGGTTTTCAACTCGCCTGAATGGGAGCCGCTGGAGCTGGAACCGCTGAAAACGCGCCGCATTGTGCCGGTCTATCCTCTGACCAAAGGGTTGTTTGCCCACAAGATGCGCGAGATTATGCGAACGGCCGTTTCCGAATGGGCCGAGCGCGTACCAGATACATTGCCCGACCCCGTGCGGCAGCGGCAAAAATTCTACCCCCTCGGCCACGCCATCCAGCAGGCTCACTTTCCCGACAGCCAGGAAGCATTGCACAAGGCACGGCGGCGGCTGGCTTTTGACGAGCTATTTATTTTGCAGCTCGGGATGCAGGGGCAGCGGCACGAATGGCAGGCCCAGCCCGGCATTCCGCTGCAAGTTGAGCCAGGCCACCTGATTCAGTTTCGCCACAGCCTGCCGTTTACCCTGACCGGAGCGCAGCAGCGGGTTATTGATGAAATTCAGGACGACATGGCAAAAAACCGCCCCATGAACCGGCTGCTGCAAGGGGATGTGGGGGCGGGTAAAACCGTTGTTGCGGCGGCTGCACTATTTATTGCCTTCAAAGCAGGGATGCAGTCGGCGCTGATGGCACCCACGGCGATTTTGGCTGAACAGCATTACCGGGGGCTGCGCGGGATGCTGGAGCCATTTGGCATTAACGTTTGTTTGTTGACGGGCAACACACCGGCGGCGGAAAAAACGGCCGTTTATGCCGGTCTCGCCGATGGGTCTATTCATGTCGCCATTGGCACCCACGCCCTCATCCAAGATGAGGTCAAATTTGCTAATCTGGCACTGGCCGTCATTGACGAACAGCACCGCTTTGGCGTGGAGCAGCGAGCCAAGCTGCGGCAAAAAGGAACCCCAACGGAAACCGGACAGCCCAACCCCCATCTGCTGGTGATGTCGGCCACCCCCATTCCACGCACGCTGGCCCTTTCGCTCTATGGCGACCTTGACCTGTCGGTGCTGGATGAGATGCCGCCCGGCCGGCAGGAGATCAAAACGCGCTGGCTGCGCTACAGCGAACGGGAACGCGCCTATGCCTTTATCAAGAGCTTGATCAAAAAGGGGCAGCAGGCGTATATCATCTATCCGCTGGTGGAAGAGACGGACAAGTCGGAGGCCAATGGGGCGGTGGAAGAGTATGAACGGCTGCAAAAAGAGGTCTTCCCTGGCGCACGGCTGGGGTTGGTACACGGCCGTTTGCGTGCGGCCGAGAAAGAGGCCGTCATGCGTGATTTTTATGATGGCAAGGTAGATATTTTGGTTGCCACCTCTGTTATTGAAGTGGGGGTGGATGTTCCCAACAGTACCGTCATTTTGATTGATGGAGCCAACCGCTTTGGGCTGGCGCAGTTGCACCAGTTTCGCGGGCGTGTGGGGCGCGGCAGCCAGCAGTCGTACTGCATGTTGGTGGCTGATGCGGCCTCGGGTGATGCGGAGCAGCGGCTGCAAGCATTGGAGCAGAGCAACGATGGCTTTGCTCTGGCGGAGAAGGATTTGGAGATTCGGGGGCCGGGTCAGTTTTTTGGGCGGCAGCAAAGTGGCCTGCCGGAGCTAAAGCTGGCTTCGCTGCTGGACAGCCAGCTTTTGGAGATGGCCCGCGATGAGGCCCAGCGCATTTTTGCGGCAGATCCGCTGCTGCAACGGCCGGAACATGCGGCGTTGCATGAGAAGGTGGCGGATTTTTGGCAAGATGCGGGTGATGTGAGTTAACGGCCGTTTAACGTCGGGCAAGTTTGTTAACAAAATAAACGGGTAAGCATGTCATTTCGAGGTCCTCCGAGAAACCCCGTTGGCAACAGTCAAGTAAGCGGGATTTCTCCTCGAAGACTCGTCGAAATGACAGGGCTTTTTACCCAAATAAATTGTTAATCAGTTCCAAACTTGCCCGGCACTTTCAGAGGAACGATTTTGGCAAGACGAGCTTTGTACCCTGGAACCTTTGACCCTGTTCATTATGGTCATCTGGATTTGATGCACCGGGCGGCGGCGTTGTTTGACGAGCTGACGGTGGCGGTGTATGACCACAGCCGGCCAACCAAGTCGGTGTTGTTTGATATTGATGAGCGCATTGGCATGATTCGGGAGGCACTGGGAGCCGAAAGCCCCATCAAAGTAGTGCCATTTACAGGGCTGCTGGTTGATTTTGCCAATCAAATGGAAATTCATATTATCGTGCGCGGGCTGCGCGTTTTTTCTGATTTTGAATTTGAGTTTCGTTCGGCACTGGCAAACAAGCGGCTGGCTCCTCATATTGAAACGGTTAACCTGATGACCAAAGAAGAGCATATGTTCTTGAGCGGGACAACGGTGCGGGAAATTGCTAGTTTGGCGGGTAATGTGCGTAGTATGGTGCCGCCCAATGTGGAACTGGCACTGAATGGTCGTTTTTTGCATGAGGATGATGCTTCTTATAATCGGCCGCTGCCGTTGCGTGATTAAACGGGGTGGGACTATAATATTTTGTGATCTTATAGAATTAGGAAACTCGGCTATACATTGGTATGTCAAATGGAGATTGGAGATTAATCTCCAATTTTCAAAAAGTGCCAATGGTTGCTCTTAACAAGGTATTGTTGTTTGCAGGCCACTTGTTAGCGGATGAGGTATGGGTATGGATATTCAACATCTGGTTGATCGGTTAGAGGAAGTTTTTAATAACAGCTTGCGTGTGCCGTTGAGCGCGTATTTGTTGATTAATGAGGATCAGATTTTTAGCATTATTGACCAGATGCGGGTGGCTGTGCCGGAAGAAGTGAAGCGGGCAAACCGGATTGAGGCAGAGAAGGAGCGCATTTTGGCGCAGGCGCACGAGGAGGCGAACCGGATTCGTGATCTGGCGAAACAGGAAGCCAGCGAACTGGTGCGGCGTGATTCGGTGCTGATGGCGGCGCAGCAGCGGTCGGATAATATTTTGGAGCGGGGGCGGCGGGAGGCTGATGTGCTGCGGCAGGATGCGGATGCGTATGTGATGGAGGTGTTGACGCGGCTGGAGGAGGATTTGCTGCGCTATTTGTCGGTGGTGCGAAATGGGTTGGATAAGGTGAGTGGGGAGCAGCCGCAAACGGCCGTTTCCCAGCCTGCCCCGGCTGAACAGTTGGTTGAATGATTGGGAACCTGGCTGCGGCCAGGTTTTTTTGTTGACCTAATGAGTAGAGAACGTACCTTTCGCAGTGAAGCCATTGTGCTGCGGCGCACCGATTTTGGCGAGGCGGATCGGTTGCTGACGCTGTATACGCGGGAGTTTGGCAAAATAACGGCCGTTGCCAAAGGGGCGCGCAAACCCCAAAGCCGCAAAACGGGGCATGTGGAGCTATTTATGCGGAGCAAGCTCTTTTTTGCCAAGGGGCGGGACATTGACGTGATTACCCAAGCAGAAATGGTGGCGGGCTATGCAGAACTGCGGGCTGACTTGGTGCGGGCCACGTATGCGTCGTATGTGGTGGAACTGCTGGATCGGTTTACGGTTGAAGATGACCACAATATCAGCATTTATGATCTGGTGGCAAATACGCTGGACGCTTTAACCACCGCTGAGGATTTGCTGCTGCTGGCGCGATTTTATGAGCTGCGGCTGCTAGGGCTGACGGGGTTCCGGCCGCAGTTGTTTCAATGCGTGGTTTCGAGTGAACCGATTGCGGAAGAAGACCAGTTTTTTTCAGCAGAACTAGGTGGGCTGCTGCGGCCGGAATATCAAGAACAAGATCGGCGGGCGGTGCCGATAACGGCCGTTTCTGTCAAAGTCCTGCGCTATTTGCAAACCCGGCCTTGGGAAACGGTGTCGTCGCTGCGGCTTAAACGGCCGTTGCACCGTGACCTCGAAAGCATCATGCACCATTACCTCACCTACATTCTGGAACGCAATCTCAAATCAGTTGATTTTCTCTACCGGCTGCGACGCGAGGCGGAGTTATTTGCTTCCCCAGACAACCCAATGATCTCTTAAACTTAATGTGTGACTAAAAATGGTGACAACGCTGAGGGACAGGAAATCTGCGGCAAATACTTTGGTTTGGACAAAGATGAAGACATTTATGATTATTTTCGTGACCATTATGCCCACAGAGCTTGTGGTTTTAAACTCGTTCGGTTTATGTCAAGTGTCTTGCACAGTTAACGTCCTCTTGCCATTTTCTTGTCGTTTGTTTTCTGGTGCGTGATATGTAGCAAATGAACTTTTGGGCACCATACACCACGTCAAAATCAAGTCAACCCCATGAATTCCCAAAGAACCCAAAACCTTAGCTTGTAACCAACGCTATCAATCCTGTTTGTTTTTTTATGAAACCGCCTAAATTTCGCCACAACATCTGGCTACTTGGGATTTTGCTATTGTCGGCTGGTCTGCGGCTGTGGCGGTTGGCAACCATTCCCTTTGGCTGGCACCCCGACGAAGCGACAAAGGCATTGCTGGCACTGGATGTGCTGTCGGGGAAGGCGGGTTTTCAGGCGTTCTTTTCCGCTTTCACCGGGCGCGAAGCGTTGTTTGTCTATCTGGAAGCGGGGCTGATTGCGCTGCTGGGCCATCCGATGTTTGCCGGCCGACTCCTCTCAGCCTTTGTCGGCATTCTCACGGTGGCTTTGAGCTACGCCGTCGGGCAAGAGCTGTTTAATCGGCGGGTAGGGGTATTAACGGCCGTTTTCCTCACCCTCTCCCTCTGGCATCTCATCGCCAGTCGCAACGGCTACCGCGCCGTCATCCAGCCGCTGGTGCAGTTGCCCGTCGTCCTGCTGCTGTTTCACGGCTGGCGCAGCGGGAGGTGGCGGCATTTCCTGTGGGCGGGCTTCTTTTTGGGGCTGACACAATACACGTATACGGCCGTTCGCCTCTTCCCCTTTCTCATCCTCGCCATTGTCGGGCTGGCTTTGTTCGTCGAGCGAAAATTGGTGACGGGATATTGGTGGAAGCTGGTGGGAACGGCCGTTGTTGCCTTCCTCATCTTTCTCCCCCTCGGCCTCCACTTTTGGCACAATCCGCTCGACTTTTACGGTCGCGCCGCCCAGGTTTCTGTCTTTTCTGACCAATTTTCCGGCGGCGACCCCGCCGCCCGGCTGTGGCAAAGCATCAAAGAAACGGGGCGCATGTTTACCGTCTGGGGCGACATCAACTACCGCTTCAACATCGCCGGGCAGCCCGTCTTTGACCCCATCATGGGGGTGCTGTTTGTCGCCGGGCTGCTGCTGGCCGCCGTGCGCCTGTGGACGCAGCGCAAACGGCAGCGGCTTGCCTACGCCACTCTCTTCGTTTGGATGGGTTCCATGCTCCTCCCCATGCTCCTCTCCGCCGAATCCCTCCCCTACTACCAACGCGCCATCGGCATTTTGCCCGCCGTCTATATTTTTCCGGCGTTGGTCTTGGACAAGATAGGCAATTGGGCAAAGGCAATCTCCAATTCCCAATCTCCAATCTCCAATCTCTCAATCTCCCAATTTCTCAATCTCCTTCTTGTCGCCTACCTCACTCTCACCGTCAGCCGCGACTATTTCATCCACTGGCACAACAACCCGCAAAACGACGATGATCGGCGGGTGGCGATGGTCTATGTGGCGGACTATTTGCAGCGACACGTTGTCCACAGTTCGCTCTACTTATCCACACAATATCCACAGCACCCCACGCTGGCGCTGCTGGCTCCGCAGCAGTACGATGGCATTCACTGGTTTGATGCGACGCAGGCACTGCCATTGCCTAACCAGCCCGCCACCTACATTCTGCTGGCTGAAAACACGCCGCAGCCTCTCTTGCTGGCGCGGGCGGTGGGGTTGGAACGGGTGGAAACGGCCGTTGATCGCTTCCACCGCCCCGTCTTCGATGTTTACCAATTCGACGGCACTCCCCAACCGCCGCCAACCGACCAATCCCCCGCCGTGTGGTCATGGGAAACCCGCTTTGTGCCGGGTGACCCCAATGGATTGCGCCACCCGATTGACCTGCCCATTAACTTTGGCAACACCATGACCTTCCTCGGCCATGACCGTACCGAGGCCAGTACCCCCGGCAGCGTGCTGGAACTCGTTCTGTACTGGACGCTCCAGCCCCGCCCCGACCGCCACTACATCATTTTTGCCCACCTGCTCAACGCCGACGGGCAGGTGATTGCGGGGTCTGATGCCAACCATTATCCGGCGCAATTTTGGCAGGCCGAGGGCGGTGAACGGCTCCTCAGCTACTTCCCGCTGTGGATTCCGCCCGACGCGCCGCCCGGCACTTACCAGGTGGAAATTGGGGTATATTACCAGCCAACGGGGGAGCGGCTGCCTGTTTTGCAGGGAGAAACGGCCGTTTCTGACCGCCTCCTCCTGCAACCCGTGGAGATTCGATGAAAAAGATGGTTACAGGTAACAGGTGGCAAGTTGCAGGATACTGTTTACTGTTTACTGTTTACTGTTTACTGTTTACTGGCTGCACCACGACTCCCGCTGTGTCATTGCCGACGGCCTTGCCAACGGCCGTTCCGCCCGCCATCCTCGAAGCCACCTCAGCCGTTCCTCCCACCTGGACACCCAGCACGTCTGAACTGCTGCCTACGCTGGATGCGGGGCAGGAAAGCAGGGGAATTGTGGCAGGAACGGCCGTTGGTCTCATCCCCACCTTCACCCCCATTTCACCCACCCGCACCCCCATTCCCACCGCCACCTCCACACCAGCCGCCACCCCCTACGTCAGCTTCATCCCCCAGCTTCCCCCCAGCACCGAACTAGGCCCCAGCAAGCTTGGCCTGCACGTCAACCGCAACAACAGCCCCAACATCATGGAATTTATCCGTCGCGCCCAGCCTTCTGTCATCAAAGGGGTGGCCGACCTCGGCTACATGGCCGAAATCAAGGAGGTGTCGCCGCGCACTATCACCGTCGGGCGCATTCCTGTGGAAAACCAGGATTATGGTGGCAACCCTGAGGAAGAAGCCCGCAAATTGGTGGCGGAACAACTGCGGGAATATGAGCTAAATCCGGCCGTTGACTTTTGGGAAGGGTGGAATGAACCCGACCCCAATTTAGACCGTATGGAATGGTACGCCCGGTTTGAAGCGGAGCGGGTGCGTGAGATGGCAAAACACGGCTTCCGCACTGCCATTGGTGGCTTCTCCACCGGCGTGCCAGAGTTGGATGAATTCGAGCTGTTCGTCCCGGCCATTGAAGTAGCGCTAGAA
>JAGQGA010001219.1 GCA_020432595.1 Anaerolineales bacterium
GTTGTCCTGGCGTAAGTTGCGCCGTGAACACCTGGTTTACGTCTTGCACCGGTGGGTGATAATGAATGAATGGTTGGGGAAATTTCAACTTGGGCATGTTGTGCTCCTGGTTTGTCAAGGCGTTCATCTTCCTCGGAGAAGTTGAACTGCTAAAACGGATGTGTAATGCTGCCATGCATTGGATGGACAGATGCGGACAATTCCCCCCAAAAGAGAGGACAAAATGATCAAGGTATCCGTACCCAAAATGTGCTGCTGGTTATTTTGCTGGTTGTGGGAATCGCCAATGGCGCGTCATTGGTGGCCTGATTAGGCTCCTGCAAGAAGTTCAACTTCTTCAGAGAAGTTGAACTTCTAAAATGGGAAGTTGTTTTTAGACGGTCACTTAATAAGCGTTAGCCGGCGCGAATGACCCGGTTGCGCAGCGTGCCCAGGCCCGTCACCGAGAGGGCCACCACGTCGCCCGCCTGCAAATAGCGCCCCATCTCCATCCCGCAGCCGCGCCCTTCCGCCCCAGAACAGGTGCCCGACCCCAAAAACTCCCCCGGATAAAGTGTTTCCGCCTG
>JAGQGA010001220.1 GCA_020432595.1 Anaerolineales bacterium
AATGAAGGCAAAAAACTGCTGGAGACGGCCAAAGCGAACGGGGTTCTGGTCGGCTGCGCGCCGGACACCTTCCTGGGTGCCGGCCACCAGACGGCCCGCAAGCTGATCGACGATGGCGTCATCGGCAACCCGGTAGCGGCCAATGCCTTTATGATGAGCTGGGGCATGGAGATGTGGCACCCGAACCCGGAGTTCTACTTCAAACCGGGCGGCGGCCCGATGTTTGACATGGGGCCGTATTACCTGACGGACTTGGTCTTCCTGCTCGGGCCAATTGCGGCGGTGAGCGGCATGGTGACCACCGGCCGGAAACAGCGGACCATCACCAGCGAACCCCTGGCCGGCAAGGTCATCGACGTCGAAGTGCCTACCCATGTCACCGGCCTGATGCAATTTGCCAGCGGCGCGGTCGGCACCATCATCACCAGCTTTGACGTCGCCGGCGCCGACCTGCCCAACATCCAGATCCACGGCGACAAAGGCTCCCTGCGGGTGCCGGACCCGAACCGCTTTGGCGACCCGGTCCTGCTGCGGCGCGGCGGCTCCAAAGAATGGGAAGAGGTTGA
>JAGQGA010001221.1 GCA_020432595.1 Anaerolineales bacterium
CTGTTTTCTGGCGAATCTGGACGATTTTGCCACCTTCAACGGGATCTATGCGGGCTACTTCGACGCAGATCCTCCGGCGCGTTCCACGGTCCAGGTGGCCAAACTGCCGCTTGGCGTGCTGGTCGAGGTGGAGTGCGTCGCCCTCGTCTAGAGGAAATGCGGATTTGGGGGCCCGCGCGGGTCTTCAAATCCGGCGGTCGAGGGTGGGCACTGTGGTATCATCGCGACGCCGAAAAGGGCGCGTAGCTCAGCTGGTTAGAGCGCACGGTTCACATCCGTGAGGTCACAGGTTCGAGTCCTGTCGCGCCCACCACGTACCGTGCGCTGGATGGTAAGGAGCGTTGCCATCCTCCGCGAACGATGTGCGTATGCACGGCACGTGTAAATCGGCAACAATGGCGATGGTCGATCCACCCGTGGGTCATGGGACCCGTGTACTGTGGCGAACCGGGCAACGGTGCGTTGCAGAATCGACTGAGCAAATCCCCGGGTAGGGGATCTCCCCAGGAGGAGGACACCGCATGAGACGCGAGCAAACGCTTGCCGATCGCATTACCAGCTCATCG
>JAGQGA010001222.1 GCA_020432595.1 Anaerolineales bacterium
ATGTGCTTGCCTCCTTCAGAGAGCCGTCCCGCATTCTACCACAAGACCCGCCGTCCTGCGAAACCGGGGTGCATCTACCCCTTCTTCGCCGAATAGCGGAAGTCGCAGTGGCTCGCGCCGCTCATGATGGTCTGGGTGCGCTCGAAGTTGATGGAGGGGGCGTAGCCTTCGCAGAAGGTGCCGTCGCGGTTGCAGGAGAGCAGGTGGCCGATGTGGCCCAGGCCCATTTCCTTGTACATCTCGGCGTAGCGGCAGCGGGTGACGTTGAAGTTCACCTGCGCGTCACTCTCCTCCAGCACCTCCATCTCCAGCGCGCCGCCTGTGGTCCATTGCGGCAGCAGGGCGTAGAAACCGGCAAGTGACGGCTCCTTACCCGCCGCGCGGTCGGCCTCGGCATACGCGGCGCCCTGGGCGATGGCATGCTTTTTGATGGCGGTGCCTAAGATTTCCTGGGCTTTCGCCTCGCCCAGCGCGGCCGCCATTTCCTCATAGATCGGCTTCACCAGGTTCGCCTCGATCCGGCGTTGATCGAGGATCGGCAGGTCGGATTTCGCCATGATCTGAAT
>JAGQGA010001223.1 GCA_020432595.1 Anaerolineales bacterium
GAAATTATTGATTATCATTAGCCTAGGAGATTGTTATGGTTCGCATTCCAACACATCGATCACCAACACATCCCGGTGAAATGCTGCTGGAGGAGTTTTTACTCCCTATGAATCTCACTCAGCGAGAGTTAGCTGATGGGATTCATGTGCCTTACCAGCGTATTAATGAAATTATCAACGGCCGTCGCGGTATTACCCCTAGCACCGCCTTACGATTGGCAAAATTTTTTGGCACATCAGCCGGATTTTGGATGAATTTACAACTGCGATGGGACCTCTACCACGTCCAACAGTCTGAGGCGCGCGAATTGCAAACAATACAACCGTTCACAGATGCCACACCCCCAACACTAGCCGCCTAACCCGACTCCCAACCCAGCTTGGCGGAGATGCGCTGGGCAGTTTGCTTAACTAACTGCCCCATCTCTGGCTCCCGCGCGGCGGGGAAGCGAATGGCCGGTGCTCCCAGACTGATGGCCGCAACTACCTGACCATCGTGGTTAAACAGCGGCGCCCCCACCACAATCAAGCCTTCTTCCAACCATTCTTGCAAATAGGAGTAGC
>JAGQGA010001224.1 GCA_020432595.1 Anaerolineales bacterium
TGGGGATGACGGCCAATGCGCGGCTCATTACCGCCAACCGCGAAGGGGTGCTGCTGCTACCCAATGGGGCCATTACAACCGACCGTCAAACCGGAATCAGCACCGTCAATTTGCTCCACCGCCGCAGCGACGGGCCACCAGAAACGGAAACGGTGACGGTAGCAATTGGGCTGCGCGACAGCCAATATACGCAAATTATTGACGGACTGTCCGAAGGGGATGAGGTGCTGCTTGGCACGCTGACCATTCCCGTGCGGACGTTTAATGGGCCGTTTGGGCGAGGCTAAAGCCGGTATTCGGTAATCAGTAATCGGTAATCAGTCAACCGATGACTGTATGCAAAGCAGTCGTGCAACGACATTACTGGTTACTGATCACACAGACAATGTTCAAAAACAACAAAAAATGGCTATGGGGCATCGCCGGGGTGGTGGTGCTGATTGGAATTTGGTATGTGGTGTGGGGGCGGTCAACGGCCGATAGTGCCACCGCGCAGACAGATGGGACAGAAACGGCCGTTGCTTTCATCGGCGATTTATCGGCCAGCGCCACCGCCAGTGGGCA
>JAGQGA010001225.1 GCA_020432595.1 Anaerolineales bacterium
TTATTTTGGATTTTGATGAAAACGGCCGTTTAGTTGGCATTGAAATCTTGTCGCTCAGCACCCGTTTTGCCCCCGAAAAGCTGCGGGTTATGCAATTTGAGACTGCCTGATTCACTGTTGTTGCAGATGTTTGTGGGGTTGGAAACGGCCGTTTCTCTATGCTATGCTTGGAGCCATACTCAAGTGACTTAAGCCTATGCTACTGTAACATTTGTGCCTGCCCAAGCCACTCTATTCTAACCTATAAGCTAGTGTAATTATTGTTTCTATACTCAAATTAGAATGAAACCTATGGTTTTTTGCCTCACAGGTGTCGTAAAAACCATGGGTTTCAAATTGCACGGAGTATAGCAAATGTACAAAATGGCGGAGGAGATTATGTTCTGTAGTAATTGTGGTACTGAGCTACCTAAAGAAGCTTCGTATTGTTGGCACTGTGGAAAATCTCAAAAAAATAGTTCAGATACGCAAATAGAATGGGAGATTTGTGAGATCAAAGCTGTGAAGGCAATGATTTCTCGCAGTTTCTTTGATTCTCAAAAGCGACATTATTTCTCAGCTGAG
>JAGQGA010001226.1 GCA_020432595.1 Anaerolineales bacterium
GATCCTGTGGCTGTTGCGCAAGGTTCCGGTCGGGCGGTGACCGGGGCCTTGATCGGATGCAACCCAAGGTTGCATGAAATCCAGAAATCCGGATTTCTGGATTTGGGTTCCCGAATATTTGTGCAACATAACAATGTGTTATAAAGGGATCTCGCGCGAAGAACGGGGTGGGTTTACGCCTTGTTAACCGCGTCGTCCGGCAACACCATCGCCAATCGCCAATCGCCAATCGCCAATCGCCAATCGCCAAAGCCATACCCACCCGGACCCATGGCCGGACAAAGCTGCAATGAAGCGGGACGTCACCCGGGCGGGCTCAGATCACCAATCCGCGCGGAGCAAGTGGGATCCCGTCGAGGTCGCGCGCGGTCAACGCCTCGCGCAGGGCCACGTCGCCGGGGGATTTGGGGATCTTGATCCGGCCGATCGGCGTCGGCATCGTCGCCTGGTCGTAGCGCCGGGTCGCGCGCCGGCGGGCGACAAAGGCCGAGATCTTCATCGGCCTGCGATAGGCGTCCTCGATGACGCCGGTCTCGACCAGGTCGTGCGAGGCATCCGCGAGCA
>JAGQGA010001227.1 GCA_020432595.1 Anaerolineales bacterium
TGCGAAGCCCCACGCATACGCTGACACCACCAACGGACTGGCAACACAACGACCGGCCTTTGAAAGACGCCGTCCGTCAGCTGAAAGCCTACTTCGCTGGTAAGCGAACGCAGTTCGATCTGCCGCTCGCACCCGAAGGCACCGACTTTCAGCGCCGCGTCTGGAACGCCCTGCAGACCATTCCGTATGGCCAGACGGCATCCTACGGCACCATTGCGCGCACGATCGGCAACGCCGCCGCTTCCCGCGCTGTCGGGATGGCCAACGGCCGCAACCCAATCGCGATCATCATCCCCTGCCACCGCATCATCGGCAGCAACGGAAAACTCGTCGGCTTCGGCGGCGGACTCCCCATCAAACAAACACTGCTCTCCCTCGAGCAAGGGCGGGGCCCTTGACGCCCTTGGCGTGGGGAAGGCGATCGAGGTGGCATCCGGCAGGCGCCGAGACGCTCACGATGTTCGCTTTAACCAACAGCATCTGGTCATAGGAAGGACCGAAATGAACCTCCGGAGTGCAGGGCTGCAACGAGATTTGAACTCTGAGACTGAGCTTTCGGCATCG
>JAGQGA010001228.1 GCA_020432595.1 Anaerolineales bacterium
GTTCAGGCTGATAAGCACTGACGCCTCTTGTTTTCGCAACGCCATCCTTGCCCTTCTCGCTGGCTGGCTTTTCTTTGGAAAAAGCAACGCCAGCAGCCAAAGTGGCAATCAGAAGCGAGTGAACTATGACTTTGAATTTATTCATAGCGATCATACTCCATGTTTGTTTATTGAACCTGCCAAAAAGCAGTGTCAGCTTTTCGACGGGTTATTCATGCAGAGGCGCAAGATTTGTTAGCGATGGTAGAGACGCAAAATTTTGCGTCTCTACGATTGCGTTCTCTACACTTGCATTTCTACAAATTCACTTCGTCGACTAAAAGAACTCCAGGCTCAGACCAAAACGAATCTGCCGCGGACCACTCCAGAGATTGGTGCCGGTAGCAGTCTGCCAGCCCCAACCGTTCTGCAGGTTGATCGCACGATAAAAGGCTTCGTAACCATCAATGGCGACATACTGGCTCGCCAATGGGCTCTTCAACCAACCATCGTCATCAGCCGTGCCGGTGGTTTCGTACACATTGATGATATTTTTGGTGTTCAGCAGGTTCAAAACGTTGGCA